>NZ_JBLVOH010000072.1:17387-26360 GCF_053543675.1 Microbacterium umsixpiens | reverse complement strand
ACCTCAAGGAGACCGCTTTCGCCGACACGACGGTGGGCGACGGCCGGAAGATCCTCGACAACGCGCAGGCTCTCGTGGTGGAGCTCTCGATCTTCAGCGGCGAGACCGGCAAGCAGGTCTACTCGACCTCGTACGACGAGTCCAAGGGGCAGGTCTCCACGGCCGACTACTGGGCGACGCAGTCACCCGGGCTCGAGTCGGTGTTCGAGTGCGCGACGGAAGGGTCCCGGATCGTCGCCGCACTCACCCCGGAAGACTTCGGTGCCAACAACCTCGAAGGGTTCGGTCTCGCGGCCGACGACAACGCGGTGTTCGTCATCGACGTGGTCGATGTGTTCCTCTCCCGCGCCGAGGGTTCCCTGCAATTCAACGACGCGAAGGGCATGCCGACCGTGGTGCGCGCTCCTGATGGCACGCCGGGCGTCATCATTCCGGACAGCGCCGCACCCACGGAGCAGGTTGTCCAGACCCTCATCAAGGGCGACGGTGATGAGGTCGAAGCGGGCCAGATCCCCCTCCTGAACGTGATGGCTGTGGGCTGGGATGACAAGAAGGTCATCAACAGCACGTGGGGCCAGGGACCGACCGGTGATCTCTCGACCTCGGCACCGACCGTCGCAGAGGCGCTCATCGGCGAGACCGTGGGCTCGCAGATCCTCGTCGTGACCCCGGCAGGTGACGCCGGTCCTGCCGTCGCGTACGTCGTCGACATCCTGGGCGCAGTCACGGCGCCGACGCAGTGATGGCCAGTCGGATCCCCGCGGAAGAGCGCCTGACGAATCTCGTCGTGGCGCTGATGGCCACGGAGATCGGGCTGACCAAGCAGCAGATCCTCGACAACGTCTCCGGATATCGGCAGCGAGCGGATGCGGGCACGCGCTCCGACGCGCTGGAGAAGATGTTCGAGCGGGACAAAGACGAGTTGCGCACCCTCGGCGTGCCGATCGAGACGATCGGGGACGCGGCTGATCCGAACGACCTCCGAGAAGCCCGCTACCGTATTCCGCAAGCGGAATACGACCTTCCCGGTGACATCGAGTTCTCCGCCGCAGAAATGGCCGTTTTGCAGCTGGCCGGGAGCGTCTGGAGCGCGGAGTCCGTCTCTGGCGACGCGCAATCGGGCGTCCGCAAGATCCGTGCCCTGGGCATCGACGGGGACGAGCCGATCATCGGCTTCGCGCCGCGCATCACCGCCCGCGACGCCGCCTTCGCGCCGCTCCAGGATGCGATCGAGCGGTGCCGCGTCGTCGCCTTCGATTATCTGAAGCCCGGGGAGGATGCGCCTCGGCGGCGGCGGATCCGTCCGTTGGCACTGGTCGACTACGAGGCCCGGTGGCACGTGTTCGGCATCGACGTGGACGTCGAGGAGGACAGGACGTTCCTGCTCAGTCGCATCGTGGGCGCCGTCAAGGTGAGCCCCACGACCTTCGACTCCGCGCTCCGTGACGGAGCGGGGGAGCGGGCGCTCTCCGGCCTGGAGCGCGTGGCGGCTGCGAACTCGGCTCTGCTGGAGGTGACGCCCGGCACCGAGGCAGCACTGCGGCTCGGGCGTCGTGCGACGTCGGCGCCGCAGGGAATCCACGTCCCGTTCGTCGACCTGCACATCTTCGCCGATGAGCTCGCCTCCTACGGACCCGAGGTGCGGGTGGTCGAACCGGTCGCGTTGCGCGATGCGGTCATCGAGCGGCTGCGAGCGGTCGTCGAATCGCACACCGATCAGGCGGAGGCGTCATGAGCGCGAAGTCCAAGCCGTTGCTCGCAGCCGACCGCGTCCGCCTCTACCTCACTCTTGTGCCGTACCTGCTCGAGCACGGCCAGGTGTCTCTCACCGAAGCCGCAGAGGAATTCGGCGTGACGCCGCAGGAGATGCGCGGCATGGTCGAGAAGCTGACGGTGATCGGACTCCCCGGGGAATCCGGTTATTGGCAGCAGCCGCAGGAGATGTTCGACATCAACTGGGATCTGCTCGACCTCGAGGACGTCATCGAGATCACCAACGACGTGGCCCTGCGTCGAGTTCCGCGCTTCACCGCCCGTGAGGCGGCGGCGCTCCTCGCCGGACTGCAGATGGTCGCAGCGGTTCCGGCCGTCTCGGACTCTGGGCTCGTCGCCGGGCTCATCTCGAAGCTGTCCCGCGGTGCCGCGGATGCTCCCGCCGAGGTGGTCGTCGCGCCGAGCGCCGTCGACGAGGTGCGCGAAGCCGTCGCTCGGGGGCTGCACGAGGGCGTCGCGATCGCCTTCACCTATCAGGCTCCGGATGCCGCGCCGACGACCAGAACGGTCGACCCGATGCAGATCCTCATCACGAACGGCCAGTGGTATCTGCAGGGGTGGTGCCATATGCGGCAGGCGATGAGGACGTTCCATCTCGACCGCGTCAGCGCACCGACCCTCACCGACATCCCGATCACCCACGGCGGTGAACACGTTCCCGAGGCTTTCGCCGGTCTCGACGACGAGCGCGAGGTCACCGTGCGTGTGCCGGAGCGCCTCGCCCCCCTTTTGAGCGGCTTCGTTCCCACCGGGCAACCCGACGTGGTCGACGGGGCGGTGACCACCACGCTCCACCTCGCCGATCCGCGCGGCGTCAAGAGGCTCGCCGGGCGATTCGGCGGCGCGATGGAGGTGTTGGAGCCGGGTATCGCCCGATCCGCCACGCGGGACTGGGCCGCGTCGGGACTCGCGCTGTATCGCCGCCCCGATGCCGAGCATTGATCTGTAGACTGAACCGAACGCTCATCGACGACGGGAATCCTTACATGTTCGCTGGAATGCAAGGCTGGCACCTTCTGATCGTGCTCGCCGTCATCCTCCTTCTGTTCGGTGCCGCCAAGCTGCCGGCGCTGGCGAAGAGCATGGGCCAGTCCGCCCGCGTCTTCAAGGGTGAGATGAAGGCGATGAAGGAAGAGGACGCGCCTCGCGCCGACTCGACCATCGCCGACCCCACGTCGGTCAAGGACTCGGGCGCAGACCCTGAGACTCCGCCTCGCGCCTGACGGCCGTGGCAGCCATCGAACCGACCGTGATGCCGAAGGCGGATCGGGATCGGCGGATGTCGCTGGGCGCGCATCTCGTCGAATTGCGCAAGCGTCTGATGTACGCGGCGCTCGCTCTGGTCGTGGGCATGGTCGTGGCGTTCATCGTCGCCGACCCGGTCATCCACTTCATCACGGAGCCCATCCGCATCATCACCGAGAAACGCGGTGATGACTTCAGCGCGCTCAACTTCGGCACGGTGACTGCCGCGTTCGACATGCGCATGCGGATCGCCTTCTCGATCGGCCTCTTCATCTCGGCGCCGGTCTGGCTGTGGCAGGTGTGGGCTTTCATCATGCCCGGCCTGACCCGCAAGGAGATCAACTACACAGTCGGCTTCGTGGTCGCTGCCGTCCCGCTGTTCTTCGCGGGGTGCTACCTGGGCGTGATGATCATGCCGCACGTGATCGAACTCATGTGGAGTTTCACGCCCGACGGTGCGACCAACTTCTACTACGCGCAGGAGTACTACGACTTCGTCTTCAAGCTGATGATCGTCATCGGCGTCTCGTTCGTCCTGCCGGTGTTCCTCGTCGCGCTGAACCTCGCCGGGGTCATGTCGGGCCGGGCGATCCTCAAGGGCTGGCGCATCGCCATCATCATCGCGACGGTGTTCGCCGCGCTCGCGACCCCGGCCGCCGACGTGGTCAGCATGCTGATGCTCGCGGGGATCCTGATCGTCCTCTTCTTCGCCGCCGCGGGGCTCTCTTTGCTGTTCGACAGGCGCAAGCGCAAGCGCGACGAAGCGACCGGGCTGTTGCCGGACGCGGTATGAGTTCGCCGTCCGATAGGTACGCGCAGGCGCAGCAGGCAGCGGAGCACCCGGAGACCTCGGCGTTCGCGGCACTGCAGAAGTTCGAGCTCGATCCGTTCCAGGTCGCGGGATGCCATGCTCTGGAGAACGGCCGCAGTGTGCTGGTGGCCGCACCGACGGGGGCTGGCAAGACGATCGTCGGCGAGTTCGCGATCCATCTCGCGATGCGGACCCCGAGCGACAAGGCGTTCTACACCACGCCGATGAAGGCGCTCTCGAACCAGAAGTTCCGTGAGTTGGTCGAGGTGTACGGAGCGGATCAGGTCGGTCTGCTCACCGGTGACACCAACATCAACGGCAACGCGCGGATCGTGGTGATGACCACCGAGGTCCTCCGCAACATGATCTACGCCGACTCCGCCGCGCTCCGCGACCTGCGCTACGTGATCATGGACGAAGTCCACTACCTCGCAGATCGTTTCCGCGGCGCGGTGTGGGAAGAGGTCATCATCCACCTGCCTCAGCGGGTGCGATTGGTGTCACTGAGCGCCACGGTCTCCAACGCGGAGGAGTTCGGCGACTGGCTCGACACGGTGCGCGGCGACACCGACGTCATCGTTTCCGAGATCAGGCCCGTGCCGCTGGAGCAGCACGTCCTCGTCCGCGATGACCTGCTTCCGCTCTTCGACGATCGTGCGGGCATCGCGACCGCGCAGGTGAACCAGGAGCTGATGCGCATCCGCTCGTCGACCGGGTCGAACTACGACAACAACCGGCAGGTGCAGTCATACCGCAGTGACCGCCATGCCGGGCGACAGGCGAGGCGTCCGCCGCGGGGTGGACGGCGGCCCGTGCGCGCCGCCAACGCCCGCCGGATCGAGCGGATGGATCGTCCGGAAGTCGTGCACCTCCTGGAGCGAGCGAACCTCCTCCCCGCCATCTTCTTCATCTTCAGTCGCGTGGGGTGCGACGCCGCAGTGCAGCAGGTGCGGCGCGCCGGGGTTCGGCTGACGTCCGCCGAGGAACGCGCGGAGATCCGTGCGCTCGTTGAGGACCGCACCCGGACTCTCCAGGACGAAGACCTCGACGTGCTCGGCTACTGGGAGTGGCTGGACAACCTCGAGCGCGGCGTCGCCTCGCACCACGCGGGTCTGCTGTCGGCGTTCAAGGAAGTCGTCGAGGAGCTGTACCGACGCAAACTCGTGAAGGTCGTCTTCGCGACGGAGACTCTGGCGCTCGGCATCAACATGCCCGCCCGCACCGTCGTGCTCGAGAAGATGGAGAAGTTCAACGGCGAGGCCCGGGTCGCGATCACCTCGGGGGAGTACACCCAGCTCACCGGTCGCGCCGGAAGGCGGGGGATCGACGTCGAAGGTCATGCGGTCGTGCAGTGGACCGAAGGCATGGACCCACAGGCCGTCGCCGCGCTGGCGTCGCGCCGCACGTACCCGTTGAACTCGAGTTTCCGCCCCACCTACAACATGGCCGTGAACCTGATCGACATGTTCGGCAAGGCCAGGGCTCGTGAGATCCTCGAGTCGTCGTTCGCGCAGTTCCAGGCGGATCGCGCCGTCGTCGGACTGGCGCGCCAGGTGCGAGAAGCTGAAGCGTCGCTGGCGGGATACCAGAGCTCGATGGCCTGCGAGCACGGCGACTTCCCTGAGTACGCCGCCATTCGCCGGGAGCTCAGCGATCTCGAGAAGAAGAATCGTCAGGATTCCCAGGCGCCACGGGCGTCGCGCGACAAACGGATGAAACGCATCCAGACGCTGCGCACGCAGATGCAGCGCCACCCCTGCCATCGCTGCCCGGATCGGGAAGCACACGCGCGCTGGGCGGAACGCTACTGGAAGCTCAAGCGCCAGACCGATCGGATCCGGCGTCAGATCGAGACCCGGACCGGGACGGTGGCGCGCGTGTTCGATCGGGTCGTCGAGGTACTCGAGACTCTGGACTACCTCACGGAAGTCGATGGCGAGACCACGTTGACGGAAGCCGGGCGCACGATGCGCCGGATCTACGGTGAGCGAGATCTCCTCGTCGCAGAGTCGCTGCGCCAGGGACTCTGGGCGGGCCTCGATGCCCCCTCACTCGCGGCGATGGCGTGCTGCCTCGTGTACGAACCGCGCCGTGACGAGGCGAACTCGGGGGAGCGGGGTCTCCCGCGTGGAACATTCCGCACGGCCTGGGAGAAGACGACGACGCTCTGGGCCGAACTCGACGACCTCGAACAGGATCATCGCCTGCCGGGCAGCGAACCGCTCGCCGCCGGGCTCGCCGGCGCGATGCATGCCTGGGCTCGCGGCGGCATGCTCGACCGGGTGCTGATCGACGCCGACATGGCCGCGGGAGACTTCGTGCGCTGGGCGAAGCAGACGATCGACCTCCTCGATCAGCTGTCCATCGTGGCCGAGGATGCGGCTGTCGCTCGCACCGCACGCAGTGCCCTCGACGGTGTGCGCCGCGGCATCGTCGCCTATTCGTCGATGTGATGATGGCGACGACGTCCGCGAACGCCGCTGCGCCCGAGCGCGCGCTGCTGCCCCTGTGGGCAGCGGTGCCCACAGCCGCGCTCGGGGCACTGCTGATGAACCTCGCCTATCCGGGCGCCGCAGTATGGGCTCTCGCATTCCCCGCCACAGCTCTTGTGCTCGTGGCGCTGATCGGCAGACGGTTCGGCGGCGCACTTCTGGTCGGTCTGGTCTACGGCATCCTCTTCTTCGCTCTACTGGTCTCCTGGACGTCTCGCTACCTCGGGCCGATTCCGTGGGCGGCGCTCAGCGTCGTGGAAGGCGGTCTCACCGCCATCGCGCTCGTGCCCATCGCACTCGCCTACAGATGGCTGCCCCGTGCGTTCCCCGGCGCTGCAGGGCGTGTCCTGGGGCTTCCGATGGTCGTCGCGGCCCTGTGGGTCGGGCGTGAGCTCTTCGTCGGCTCCTGGCCGTACGGCGGCTTCCCCTGGGCGCGGATCGGGATGAGCCAGGCCGAGAGCCCCCTCGCGCCAATCTCCTCATGGCTCGGGGTGAGCGGTCTCAGTTTCCTGATGGTGCTGCTGGTCGCGATGCTGATCGAGCTCGTCCGCACGCGCGGGTGGCGTCGTCCGCTCGTCTTGCTGGTACCGGCGGTGCTGGTCGTGGTCCTGCTCTTCACTCCGCTGTTCCCAACCATGTCGTCGGGGTCGATGAGGATCGCCGCGGTTCAGGGCAACGGACCGACCGGGTATTTCGACGAACGCGAGCCGTTCTCGGTGATCCAGGCGCAGACCGACGCGACGGTACCGCTCTACGGGGAGGATGTCGATCTCGTCGTGTGGCCGGAGGGTTCTCTGGACGCCGACCCCTTCGAGAACGCGGCGATCGCCCGGAGGATGACTCTCGTATCGAACCGGATCGATGCGCCGCTGCTCGCGAATGCGGCGACCGCGCGGGACGATCTCTACTTCAACACCTCGATGCTGTGGACCGCCGACGGCACGGCCACGCAGACGCACGACAAACGACACCCCGTTCCCTTCGGCGAATACGTGCCCGACCGAGCGTTCTTCAACGCCCTGGCCCCCGACTTGATCGGCCTCATCCAGCGGGAGTACACGCCGGGGTCGAACCCGCCGATCGTCGAGGTCGACGGCGTCGCGATCGGGCTCGCCATCTGCTTCGACGTCATCTACGACGACGTGATCCGGGAAGGGCTGAACGACGGCGCCGAGGTGTTGGTCTTCCAGACCAACAATGCCGACTTCCGAGGCACCGACGAGAATCTGCAGCAGCTGTCCTTCGCCCGGATGCGCGCCATCGAGACAGGTCGCAGTGTCGTGAACGTGTCGACCGTCGGTACCAGTCAGGTCATCAGATCCGATGGATCGACCATGGCCGGCCTGGATGCAGGAGAGGCCGGAGCGCTGCTCGAAGATGTCGAGCTTCGTTCCGGCCTCACGGCGGGGGTTGTCCTGGGCCCCTGGATTCAGCAGTTCCTGCTGTGGGGCGGTCTGGGCGCGCTTCTCCTCGGGTGGTGGCGCGCCCGGGGCGCTACGCCCCGATCTTCTCGCGGGTAGGGTCTTCTCCGGCGCCGCGGCGGGCGCGGATGAAGGCGAGTCGCTCTTCCAGCAACTCTTCGAGCTCCGCACGGGTACGGCGCTCCATGAGCATGTCCCAGTGGGTGCGAGCGGCCTTCTCATCGCTCGCTTCGAGCGTCACGGCCTGGCCGTCGACGTTCAGGCGTGCTTCGGCACCGCAGGCGCGGCATTCCCAGGTCTGGGGCGGTTCGGCGTCGGCCGCGAACATCAGGTTCGTGACGTGGCCGCAGGTGTCACAGGTGTAGGTGGTCTCACGGCGCTCCATGAAAACGACGCCCTCTTCGCTCTGTAGGCTCTGGGCGCCGAGTCGGATGCCGCGCAGGCTGCGATCTGCCATTTTGTGGTCCTCTCGTCGCTGTCAGGTATAACGCTCCAGCCTGTGCGCTTCATCCACGCGGGCGGCATCTCGGCGCGATTCACAGCTGAATCTCAGCGCCGGAGGTTATGGGGCGCGTCGGGAGTCGTCGGTTCAGGACAGAGTCCGAAGGGCGACGTCAGACCGATCCGAGACGATTCCATCGACTCCGGCGGCAACGAGACGGCGCATATCGGCGGGATCGTTGACCGTCCACACATGTATCTCGACACCGCGTCGGTGGGCGGCGCGGACGAGGGCAGGGGTGAGCACGGTGAGCGCTCCGTGTCGCTCGGGGATCTGGAGCGCGTCGATTCCCTGGAGCACGCGTGCGGAGGAGAGGCGGAGCGCGGACAGCGCGCGAAGCCCCGCGATCGTGCGGCTTCCGCCCGATGTCGCGGGCCGAAGCGAGGCGCCGGCCTGCAAGACGGAGGAGACGGCGGCGCGGCGGCTCGCGTCTGAGAAACTCGTGACGAGCACGCGGTGGGTGTGTTCGACCAGAATCGGTCCGAGCGGTTCGACCGCGGCGGGTGTCTTCACATCGATGTTGAAGCGCACATCGGGAAACGAGTCGAGCGCCTCCGCCACCGTGAGCAGTCCGCCGTGGGCGGAGAGGATCTCGCGTAGCTCCCGCGTGCGCACGTCCCGCACTGCTCGCGTGTCACCGACGAGCCTCTCGAGTGTCGAGTCGTGGAACAGCACCACATCGCCATCCGCCGTGACCTGGCAGTCGGTCTCGACATACTCGGCGCCGGC
>NZ_JBLVOH010000072.1:14910-17367 GCF_053543675.1 Microbacterium umsixpiens | reverse complement strand
CGGCGCCCGCCGCGTGGGCGGGGGCGAAGGCAGCAGCGGAGTTCTCCCAGATGCCCGAATCCTCGCCCTCCGCGGTGACCAGACCGCGGTGAGCGAGGACCCGAGGATGCCGCGCTTTCGTGAAGTACGGGTGGGTCACGCGCCGGGAAGCGTGTTCGTCGGGCCCTGACCCGGCTTCGGCGTGAACGCGCTGCCGATGCCCTTGAGCGCCTCGGTGAGCTCACTCGGGATGATCCACAGCTTGTTGGACTGTCCCTCGCTGATCTTCGGCAGCATCTGGAGGTACTGGTAGGCGAGGAGCTTGTCGTCGGGCGCACCCTGGTGGATGGCGGTGAAGACGTTCTGGATCGCCTCGGCCTCACCCTGGGCGCGGAGGACGGCGGCCTGCTTGTCACCCTCGGCTCGGAGGATCTCGGCCTGGCGAGCGCCTTCCGCCTCGAGGATCGCCGACTGCTTGGTGCCCTCCGCCGTCAGGATCGCGGCGCGACGGTCACGCTCAGCGCGCATCTGCTTCTCCATGGAGTCCTGAATGGAGATGGGCGGATCGATCGCCTTGAGCTCGACGCGGCCCACGCGGATGCCCCACTTGCCGGTCGCCTCGTCGAGCACCACCCGGAGCTGACCGTTGATGTTGTCGCGGCTGGTCAGGGCTTCCTCGAGGTTGAGGCCACCGACGACGTTTCGCAGCGTCGTCGTGGTGAGCTGCTCGACGGCGCCGAGGTAGTTGGCGATCTCATAGGTCGCCGCCCGCGCATCCGTCACCTGGAAGTACACGACCGTGTCGATCGAGACGACGAGGTTGTCCTCGGTGATCACCGGCTGCGGCGGGAAAGAGACGACCTGCTCACGCATGTCGATCAGCGGCCGGAGCCGGTCGATGAAGGGGACCAGGATGTTGAGTCCGGGGGTGAGGGTCTTGTGATAGCGGCCGAGGCGTTCGACGACGCCGGCCGTCGCCTGGGGGATGATCCTGATGGCGCGTGCGACGGTGACCACCACGAAGATGATCACCGCGATGGCGAGGATCCAGCCGATCGCTGCGGGAATGAACGATGCGTCGTCCAAGGGGGTTCTCCTAGTCGTTGACGGGTCGGACGATGGCGGTCGCGCCGTTGATCGCGCTCACGGCGATCGGGGCTCCCTGAGGGATGGCGACCGGCGTAGCGGTGCGCGCGGTCCAGGTGTCGCCGTTGGCGAGCTTCGCCTGGCCGGAGATCTGCGTGATCTCGGCCAGCGCGATGCCGCGCAGATCGACGAGAGCGTCCACGTTGGACTTCGTCGGGTCTTCGCCGCGCCGGAGGCGCTTGAGCAACGGCGGTCGGAGGAAGAGGATGAACGCTGCCGCCGCCACGGCCGCGATGATCACCTGCACCCAGACCGGGACACCCAGCAGATCAGTCACCAGTCCGACGACACTGCCGAAGCTGAGCATGAGGAACGTGAAGTCCAACGAAAGCATCTCGATGACGAGGAACACGGCGATCAGGACCAGCCAGCCGATCCAAGCCCATTGGTCGATGAACGTGACGAATGTCGTGAAGTTGTCCATGCGGCCTCCTTTGTGGTCAACGTATCACGCGGGGGACCGCCGATCCGGGTGCCACAGCGCTCCCTTGATAGTGTGAGTGAGCCGTGCGATCACGGCCTTTTCGCGCATCATGAGGAGTCACCGTGACCGACGTTCTTCCCGCAGGTTCCCTCGACGGCAAGGTGGCGCTCGTCACCGGCTCATCACGCGGGATCGGCGCAGACACCGTCCGCTACCTCGCCGAGGCCGGCGCGGATGTCGTCATCAACTTCCGCAACAAGGCACCGCGCGCCGAGAAGCTCGCCGCGCAGCTGCGCGAGCTCGGACGTCGGGCGCTCGTGGTGGGGGCCGACCTCACCGATCCCGCATCCGTGGCCCAGATGTTCGACGCCGTCCGCGCGGAGTACGGTCGTCTGGATGTCCTCGTACTGAACGCCTCCGGTGGCATGGAGTCGGGGATGGCCGAGGACTACGCACTCACGCTCAACCGGGATGCGCAGCTCAACGTGCTGAACGCGGCGACCCCTCTGTTGGGCGACGGGGCGCGCGTCGTATTCGTCACCAGCCACCAGGCGCACTTCATCCGGACGACACCGACCATGCCGGAGTACGAACCGGTAGCCCTGTCGAAGCGAGCGGGGGAGGATGCACTCCGTGAGCTCATCCCGGCTCTCGCCGAGAAGGGGATCGGCTTCACGGTCGTCTCCGGCGACATGATCGAGGGCACGATCACCGCCACCCTGCTGGAGCGGGCGAACCCGGGCGCGATCGCCGAACGCCGGGAATCGGCCGGCAAGCTCTACAACGTCTCCGAATTCGCCGCCGAGGTGGCCAAGGCCGCGGTCGACCCGGTGCCCTCCGACAACACGCGGCTCGTCGGAGATGTGAGCGCGTTCGTCGCCGAGTAGCCGCAGACGAGAATCGGGGCC
>NZ_JBLVOH010000072.1:0-14887 GCF_053543675.1 Microbacterium umsixpiens | reverse complement strand
TTCGGCGATGGGGGGAGACGTCAGCTGACGGGCTCTCCCTGGACGGCGGCGACGTACTCCTTCTCATCCTTGCCGAGCGTGATGGCACGCACGATCTGGATAATTCCGAGCACGATCAGCGAGATGCCGAGCAGCAGCCAGAAGGCGAACCCGGCGATCAGCGGCGAGAACAGCACGATGATTCCCGCGATGATGCTGAGGATGGCGTACAGGACGGTCCATACCCGCGAGCCGTCGCTGCCGAGGAGCGTCAGGGCGACGACGCCGTCGACGATCCAGCTGACACCGATGAAGATCACGACGACGAAGGCCAGCGTTGCCGCCGCGGCGCTCAGGTTGAAGAACGCGATGACGCCGGCGACGACGTAGAGCAGGCCGAGGACGATGTGTCCCACGCGCGCCCATCCGCCCTTCGCGCCCGAGAAGATCCCGAGGCCGATGTAGACCAGGCCGGCGATGACGAGGTAGGAGGCGAAGATCGCCGTCACGATGACCGCGGACTTCACCGGCCAGACCAGGAGGACGATTCCGGCGATGAGAGCGAGAACGCCCGCTACGGCCAGCGAGACACGGATCGACTTGAACAGTGACTTCGCCTGGGTGAGTGGTTCAGACATGGTGGGGACCCCTTTCTGAGAAGTTCCTGTGAGGATGCACCCTCAGGGTAGCGCTCTCGCAGGCGGACGTGGGGCAAGCTCCGCCGACCGTGTTGCTCGAAGTCATCGCGGGACTCGGGGCGACATGACAGGATCGACGGGTGACAGGCTCGGACGAGACGCGTTTGCGCGAGCTCATCGTGATGCGCAAGGTCAGAGACCGGATCGATCGGGAGTACGCGAAACCCCTCGATGTGGAGGCGCTCGCGCGCGGAGTGCACATGTCGGCGGGGCACCTCAGCCGGTGCTTCCGGGAGGCATACGGCGAGTCGCCTTACTCCTATCTGATGACGCGTCGGATCGAACGCGCGATGGCACTGCTGCGACGCGGAGACCTCACGGTGACGGAAGTGTGCTTCGAAGTCGGGTGCTCGTCGCTCGGAACCTTCAGCACGAGATTCTCGGAGCTGGTGGGTGTCCCACCCAGCGTGTACCGTGAACGCGCCGCGAACGTCGAGGGGATTCCCTCGTTCCAGGTGAAGCAGGTCACCAGACCGATCAGGAATCAAGAAGCACCGCGCACCGACACGCATCTAACGTGAACACCATGAAGATCAGCATCCATTACGCCTTCCTTCCCCACACCGACGCCGAGGCCGCTCTCGCCTTCTACCGGGACGCCCTCGGGTTCGAGGTGCGCAACGACGTCGGCTACGACGGTCTCCGCTGGCTCACGGTCGGTCCCGAGGGTCAGCCGGAGACCTCGATCGTGCTGCATCCGCCGGCAACCGACCCGGGGATCACGGAGACCGAGCGTCAGACGATACTCGAGCTCATCGCCAAGGGCAGCTACGCGGCGCTGACCCTCGCGAGCGATGACGTCGACGATCTGTTCTCCCGCCTCGTCGACAGCGGTGCCGACGTCGTGCAGGAGCCGATGGATCAGCCGTACGGCGTGCGCGACTGCGCGTTCCGCGACCCCGCGGGCAACCTGCTGCGTATCAATCAAGCAGCCTGAACACTCTCCGATTCACGAAGGACGCAGATGACCGACGACCAGCACCCCGCGGACACCCATGACCTGATCCGCGTGCAGGGCGCACGTGAGAACAATCTGAAAGACGTGAGCGTCGACATCCCGAAGCGGCGGCTGACGGTCTTCACCGGGGTGTCAGGGTCGGGCAAGAGCTCGCTCGTCTTCGACACGATCGCCGCCGAGTCCCGGCGCATGATCGATGAGACTTACAGCGCGTTCGTGCAGGGGTTCATGCCGTCGGTGCCGCGCCCGGATGTCGACGTCCTGGAGGGACTGACCACCGCGATCATCGTCGACCAGGAGCGTCTCGGCGCGAACCCGCGGTCGACCGTCGGTACCGTCACCGATGCGAACGCGATGCTCCGCATCCTGTTCAGCAAGCTCGGCCAGCCATACATCGGCGGTCCGACGGCGTTCTCCTTCAACATCCCCACCCAGAAGGCCAGCGGAGTGATGACCGGGCCCGGGGGAGAGAAGAAGATCGTGAAGGATGCGATCTACCTCGGGGGCATGTGCCCACGGTGCGAGGGCAGGGGAGCAGTCTCCGACCTCGACCTGGCTCAGATCGTCGATGAGTCGAAGTCGCTCGACGAGGGCGCGATCATGGTGCCGGGATACACCGCTGACGGCTGGATGGTGAAGGGGTTCTCGCAGTCCGGGTTCTACCCCGCCGACAAGCCGATCGCGCAGTTCACCGAGAAGCAGCGCCATCTCTTCCTCTACGGCGAGGTGACGAAGGTGAAGATCTCGGGGATCAACATGACCTATGAGGGTCTGATTCCGAAGATCACGAAGGCGATGCTCTCGAAGGATCTCGACGCGTTGCAGCCGCACATCCGCGCCTTCGTCGAGCGCGTCGCCACGTTCGCGGTCTGTCCCGAGTGCGATGGGACCCGGCTGACGGAGGGCGCGCGTTCCTCGAAGATCGACGGCATCAGCATCGCCGATGCCTGCCGGATGCAGGTCACGGACCTCGCCGCCTGGGTCCGCGGACTCGATCTTCCCGGAGCCGGACCGCTGCTCCAGGCGCTCAGCGCGAACCTGGACGCCTTCGTGACGCTCGGCCTGGGATACCTCAGCCTGGAGCGACCGTCGGGCACATTGTCCGGGGGAGAGGCGCAGCGGATCAAGATGTTGCGTCACCTCGGCTCGTCCCTGACCGACATCACGTACGTCTTCGACGAGCCGACCATCGGTTTGCACCCGCACGACATCCAGCGCATGAACGGACTGCTGCTCCAGCTGCGCGACAAGGGCAACACCGTCCTGGTCGTCGAACACAAACCGGAGACCATCGCGATCGGGGACCATGTCGTCGATCTGGGCCCGGGGGCCGGTAGTGCCGGGGGAGAGATCTGCTTCGAAGGCACGGTCGAGGGATTGAAGGCGAGCGGCACCAAGACGGGAGACCACCTCGATGACCGGGCGCAGCTGAAGGATGCTGTGCGGTCGGCATCGGGGGCGATCGAGGTGCGTGGCGCCACGGCCAACAACCTGCAGAACGTCGATGTCGACATCCCCACCGGTGTCCTCACTGTCGTGACCGGTGTCGCCGGGTCGGGAAAGAGCTCGCTCATCCACGGCTCGGTGTCGAAGCGAGACGGAGTCGTGGCTATCGACCAGGCCGCGATCAAGGGCTCCCGGCGGAGCAACCCGGCGACGTACACGGGGCTGCTCGAACCGATCCGAAAGGCGTTCGCGAAGGCGAACGGTGTGAAGCCCGCCCTGTTCAGCGCCAACTCCGAGGGCGCCTGCCCCTCGTGCAAGGGCGCGGGTGTCATCATCACCGAGCTCGGATTCATGGACACGATCGAGACCCCGTGCGAGGACTGCGGCGGCAAGCGCTTCCAGGCAGGCGTCCTCGAGTACAAGCTCGCGGGAAAGGACATCACCGAGGTTCTCGATCTGTCAGTCGCCGAGGCGCGAGTGTTCTTCAGCGAAGGGGAGTCCACCCTCCCCGCCGCCACGGCGATCCTCGGCCGCATGGAAGACGTGGGGCTCGGGTACCTGTCGCTCGGGCAGCCGCTGTCCACTCTGTCGGGCGGCGAACGCCAGCGGATCAAGCTCGCGATCCAGATGGGGGAGAAGGGCGACGTCTATGTGCTCGACGAGCCGACGACCGGCCTGCACCTCGCAGACGTCGACAAGATCCTCGGACTGCTCGATCGACTCGTCGACTCGGGGAAGACCGTGATCGTCATCGAGCACCACCAGGCGGTCATGGCACATGCCGACTGGATCATCGACATCGGCCCTGGCGCCGGCCACGATGGCGGACGGGTCGTCTTCGAGGGAGCGCCGAAGGATCTGGTATCCCAGAAGTCGACGGTGACGGGGGAGCACCTCGCAGAGTACGTCGGCGCCTGAGCCATGAGTGCATGAGGCCGATCAGGTTCGCGGAACCGCGCCCCGCCACGTCGTGATCGCAGTGCGCGTCTCATGGTCGAGGCCGGCTTCCGTGAACCAGTCGTCGATGCGAAGGTTCTCGTACATGTCGCGGAACGCCGAATCGGGTGTGTGCCCGAAACGGCCGAGGATCTGGTGTCTTTCCTCGACCTCGAACGAGCGCCGGTGCAGGCGCGCCATCCGTTCGGCGTTCGCGAACGATCCCATGTAGTCGCGAACGGCTGCATCGCTGGTGACGTCGAGCGCACGGAGGAGCACCGCGGCTACGAGCCCCGTTCTGTCCCACCCGGCAGAGCAGTGGAAGAGGATCGCACCATCGTCGGCGGATGCCATCGCGGTGAGCACCTCAGCGAGGCGATGAGGCAGCTCTTGCAGATGTGCCAGGTAGTAGAGCGGCGTTCCCCACCGTCCGTCCGCTTCATAGGGCGCCCAGAAACCGACGTCGTCGCCGTCGAGGTCCACCCGTACGTGGGCGAGCGGAGACGGCACCTCGCCGCTGGACTCGTCGGGGCGACGGAGATCGATGACGGTACGCACTCCGTATGCGAGCAGAGCCTCCCACCCGGAAGCATCGACTTCATCGAGACGTTCGGCGCGAATGAAGATGCGATCGGGCGTGGTCGTTCCGTCGACGCGCTCGAGCCCACCGAGATCCCGGGCGTTGGCCAGGCCGTTGATGCTGAGGGCGGGCTTCATGCTTCCCATCCTCGCATCGGCCCGGACCGTCAGCCTCTGCGACGAACCCTGCGCACGATCAGGAGAAGGGCGCCTGTCAGCAGGGTGGCGGCACCGATCAGAACCAGGGGAGTGGCGTCAGCGCCGGTGACGGCGAGTGAGCCGTCCTGTCCTTCCGGGACGTTCGGCGTGCCGGGACTGCCCGGCGTGCCAGGGCTCACGGGCGAATCTGGGACCGAAGGCGGGTCCGTGGGCGGAACCAGCGACACCGGGTTCTCCAGGCTGATCGCGACGGTGTCGTCGGTGATTGTGAACGTCGCTGTGCCGTCGCGGTTGTCTCTGACGCCGGTACCGGTGTAGATCGGCGTTCCGTAGATGACGTCCTCGCCCGCGGCAGCAGCCTCAGAGAGTGTGACGACTGTGCCCACGGGCAGGTCGGTGAGTCCACCGGTCGCGCCATCCGTGAGCCCGAACTCGCCGGTCGTCGCGGAACCGGAAACGATGAACGAGTAGTCGATCGTGTACTGAGCCCCATCGACCGCATTCGCGCCGTTCCCGCTCACGGTCTTGGTCACATCGAACCCACCGAGACCGTCACCGTCACCGTCACCTCCGGACGCGACGTAGGCGACGGGGGTTGCGGTGACCGTACGACCGGCGACCGTCATGCTGTTGCCGAAAGCCTCGCCATCTTGGACGCCGGACGGAAAGTCCATCACGGTGATGAACTGGTAGACGCGGTCATCGCTGGTCACCGGTTCGTTGAAGGTCACCGTGAAAGTGTGAGAGGCCGCATCCGCGACGAGGGAGTAGGTCCCCGCGCCCGTGCCGTGCGAAACGGTGTGCCAGACGTCGTCGCCCCAGTCCGAGTCGAGAGTCCAGCGTGCGGAGGTCGCCGCCGGATCGAAGGTGAGCTGCTCGTCGTACTCATCGGCGATCGTCACAGGTTGGCCGTCGGCCGACGCCAAGACCTCGGCCGGGATGTTCAGAGCCCACGTCATGGACTCTCCGTCGAAGTTGACGGATCCCCATTTCTCCGGGCTCTGGGGGAGGCTGGCAGCGTTGTCGCCCACGCCGCCGGGAGTCGCCATGTCGAACGTCAGGCCGTTGTCCGCGGTGAAGACGACGGACTCGTCATCGAATGCAGATGTGAAACGTGCCTGGAAGTGCAGCGAACCGCTTACGTTCGTGTGGGTCTCGACATAGTCCCCGAGTGCGCAGAGGAAAGACCCGGACGAGACGACGCAGCTTCCGACCTCAGCTCCGTCGTCGTCCCGCAGTGCGAAGGACGCCGCGTATCCGGACATCGAATCGGGAAAATCGAGGCTGAAGGTGTCGCCCGCCATCGCGGTGTCATCCACCGCCCAGGTCGCTTCGACCGTGTAGGGCGTTTCCGTCATAAGGGGTGGCGCGTTCATGATCTCTACGCCGGTGATCGCCGTCACGGGCGCCGCAGTCGCGGCAGCGGTGGCGAACAGCGCCGGCACGCTCCCAACGAGGATCGCGACCAATCCCAGTGCGAGTCGGCGAGCGATGCAGCGTCCTCTTGTCACGCGTGTCGTTCGAGAGTTCATCGGTGTCCTTCGGTCGAGGGGATCAGCTGGTCGTCGCCGTGACCAGCATCGTATCGCGTAACATCTTACATATGACGGCATTGATGCCGCGCGCGAGGACATGGTCGGCGAGCGCGTGGGGCTGCGACGTGGGGTCCGGGCGTGTTGCGTATGGGAATGCGAGCAATCCGCAGGAAAGGTTGCGTCGCTCGCGACAAGGTAACTGCGAAGTCGAGAAGTCGACGCCGATACCGGGTTCCGTCTCCGGGGCGATCGGATGAGGGAGTTGCGTGTGGCCTGAACTCGGCGGCGCGTGTCGGCTGAGCCTCGTGAGGTCTTCCTGCGCCATCGGCGCTTGATCTCCTGGAGCACGGTCTCGGTTGATCTATAGCCGATAATGCACATTATGTCAGATCGCGTCAGGATGGCCACCGCCGGCTCAGCCAGCGCTCCTCTGATTCGCGGTAGAGGCATCCCCCCTGAGCGGGACGTGAATCTACTGCGCGGACCAGACCCCGAGCTCGTTGCCGCTCGGGTCGGAGAAATGCAGACGTCGACCGCCGGGAAACTCGTACGGGTCTTGCAGAATCGTGCCGCCGGCGGCGACGATGCCGCTCGACGTCGCGTCGAGGTCGTCGGAGTACAGGAGAACCAGCGGACCTCCGGCCGGACGTGGCTCGTCGGCGAGCAGGAGCCCACCGACCTCGCTGCCGTCACCTCGAGGCGACATGATGCCCGCATAGCCCGGCCCGTAGTCGGTGAAGCTCCACGCGAACGCCTCGGCGAAGAACCGCTTCGATGCTTCGAGATCGGTGACGACGAGTTCGACGTAGTCGAGTGAGTGGTGCAGCGGTGAACTGGTCATGGCGCCACGCTAGCCCCCACCTCCGACATCGGCGAAGGACGGGGCGCCGCCGTCGCAGGAGTAGCGTTGATACGTGCCGCAGGTCCCCCACTCCCCCGTGTCCACACCAGGAGTTCGCGCATGGATCATCTGGTCCGTCGGTGTCGCGGCCTATGTGCTTTCCATCACGAACCGCACGTCGCTCGGTGCCGTCGGAGTGGAGGCCGCTGACCGCTTCGACGCGGATGCGTCGACACTCGCACTGTTCGCCGTCGTGCAGCTCGCGGTCTACGGAGGGATGCAGATTCCGATCGGGGTCCTGCTCGACCGCTTCGGTTCTCGCCCGATCATGACGATCGGCATGCTGCTGATGGCGGCGGGGCAGCTCACCATGGCCCTCTCCCCCAGCATCGGTATCGCGATCTTCGCGCGGGTTCTGCTCGGTGCCGGCGACGCGGCCATCTTCCCTGCGGTGCTACGACTCGTCGCGACCTGGTTTCCCGCGCAGCGGGGTCCGATCATGGTGCAGTTCACCGGGATCATCGGGCAGACCGGTCAGCTGATCGCCCTGGTCCCCCTCGCTGCACTGCTGCATGCGACGACATGGAGCATCACGTTCGGCAGCATCGCCGGGCTCGGAGTGCTGTTCACGATCCTCGTGGCGCTCGTCATCCGCAATCACCCGGCCGAGCGCGGCGCCGACGTCACCGTGAACACCGACACGGGCGTGATCCGCGTCGTCACCTCCGCGATCGACACGGGCGTCGGCATCCGCGCGGCGTGGGCTCACCCGGGAACCCGCCTCGCCTTCTGGTCGCATTTCACCACGCCGTTCGCGGGTACCGCGTTCGTCCTGCTGTGGGGAATGCCGTTCCTCACAGCGGCCGAAGGCCTCGATGCCGCACATGCTGCGGGGATCATCTCTGTATATGTCGTTTCCGGCATGCTTCTCGGGCCCATCATTGGAGATCTCTCTCGTCGATTGCCCAATCACCGCTCGCTCGCGCTCGTGCTTCCCGCGGTCGGTGTGCAGATGGCCGCCTGGATCGCTGTCATCGCGCTGCCCGACACCGCTCCCATCTGGCTGCTCTACGTTCTCGCCGTCGCGCTGGCAACCGGTGGGCCCGCGTCCATGATCGCGTTCGATCACGCCCGCACCCACAACCCGAGCCATCGTTTGAGCACCGCCACCGGCGTCACCAACGCCGGCGGGTTCATCGCCGCTCTCATCGCGATCTTCCTGATCGGACTCGCTCTCGACCTTCAGGGCGCGGGTACGCCCGAGACATACACGCTCGAGGCGTTCCGCCTCGCCTTCCTCATGCCGATCCCCCTCTGGATCATCGGTACGACCTTCATCCTCGTCGAGCGCAAGCGGACGCGGATCCGGATGGGCCTCGACCCTGAGCGTCGTCGCTGAGCGCCGCTTCTCACGACGTCCACCGCACGCGGGCTCCACGCCCCGTGCGGCTTCGCCGTGCCGGATGATCCGAAGCGTTACATGGTGACGCAGATGACGCAGGGCGGGGCTGACTCGCCGGCGGGGGTGGCGTCGTGCTGGGGACTCAGCGGAGCAGGTGCTGCAGCGTCTCGACGATCAGCTCGACGCTCACGCGTTCGGGAACCTCTGTGTCGCCGGCTTCGAACTCCGCGAGCTCGACGCCTCGGACGGAGCCCGATGACAGAGCGGCGAAGATCGCCGCGATCTGGTGCGGCAGCAGACCACCTCCGACGCGGTACGCGGCCGGGATGTACCCCGGTTCGAGCACGTCCCAGTCGACGTGGATCCACACGGGCCGACCGGAGACGAGCTCCAGCACCCGCTCCGGTGTGCTCTCGGAGGGGGCGAGCACCGTCACGCCCGCGCCGGCGAGCAGCTCGCCCTCGGCCGGGTCGATGTCGCGTCCGCCGACAACGACGACCTGCCTCGGATCGAGCCCTGATCCGTGGCCGCTGTCCCACAGCCCGCATGCCGCCGCGAGAACCATTCCGCCCAGGTAACCGGACCCCGTCGTTTCCGGGGTGTTGAAGTCGCCGTGCGCGTCGATCCACAGCAGCATCGCATCGGGATGGTGCTCGGCGACCGTCGGAAGCGTGCCGAGACTCGCCGCGCAGGTGTTGGTGATGAGCAGCGGTGTCGCTCCTGCGCTGAGGGCACTCCGCAGCGCATCGCGCAGTCCGGTCAGTGTCTCTTCCGCTTGCGGGAGCGCGACGGACCAATCGTCTTCCGTGCTCGCCGTCGGCGTTCCGACGATCTGAGGGACGAGACCGAGCAACGACGACACCGCCTCGCCGACTCGATGAGCACCGATGAGGGCGCCGTCGGTACGGTCGGCGACGCGACCCTGAGAGACGATGAGCGAGTACGCGGATGCCATGCGTCCAGCTTTTCACTCGTGGGACGACCGACCAAACGGGCGATCACCGCACCGTCGTTGCGTCCTCTGCAGAAGTCGCCCGGCGGCGCGGCTCACTGCCTGCGTGGCGTCCACCCGGAAGGCAAGGGGCCGTCCTGCACGGCTCGTTCCCGGTCTCCCTGGGCCGACCACCCCTGGGCCTCCCCCGGAATGTCGAAGGCTCCGCGCGCAAGCCGGAGACCCACGTCCTCGTGATGCATGCGCGGCGCTCCCCCACGACGCACCGACGCGCGAACGCTCCACGCGTCGTCGGCGAACCCTCCGCCGCGGAACACGCGATAGTCGTCGTAACGGGCAGGATCCAGCAGGTCCCAGCACCATTCCCAGACATTGCCGAGCGTGTCGAAGAGACCGTTCAGGTTCGGGAGCTTGCCGCCGACGTCCTGCGGAGTGGACACGCCGTCCGCACTCGTCCACGCGGCGTCGGCGAGGGGCGCGTAGTGCGGACCCGTAGAGCCGGCGCGGCACGCGAACTCCCATTCCGCTTCGGTCGGCAGGCGGTAGCCGTCTGCGGTGGTGTCCCAGCTCACATCCTCGCCCTCGAACAGGTACACCCGGTCGAGGCCTTCCCACTCGGACGCGGCATTGCAGAAGTGCACGGCTCGCAGCCACGAGAGATCGGATGCGGGGCGCCGCGGATGGCGCATGGGGACGTCGAGAACGTCGGCGAGCTGTTCCTCCGTGACCGGATAGATCCCTATCTCGAACGGCTCGAGCTCGACCACACGCTGCTCTTTACGACGGGCATCGTTCAAGGTCATGACGCCCGCGTGGATGCGAGCCAGTTCGAGGTCGCTCACGACCCTATCCGCCGTAGCCAGGCGGGTCTCACGAGGGAATCCGTTCGACCCAGGTGGGATACTTCGCGGCACGGCCGTCTCCGGATGACGTGCGTGTCACACGACGCCGCACCCACGGACCGACGAACTCTCGGTAGTACGCGAGACCGGAGGGACCGGCTCCCAGGCGATCGCTCGGCGCCCACCAGGTCTCCGGAGGCTCGAAGCCCAGCGCGTGGAGCACCCGGGCGGCCACGCGGTGATGTCCGGCCGCGTTCATGTGCAGACGATCATCGGCCCAGTACGCGCCCCGGGAGAGCTCCCGGTCCGGCCAGTTGAGCGCTCGGATGACGTCGGGACGTTCTTCGATCCGACGTATCACCGCCTCGGAGAGCAGATCCCCTCTACGCTGCACCAGCGACCCCATCGGAAGCTGCCCGCTGGGGTTCGCGCCGGAGAGGAGGATCATCGTCACGCCCTCCTCGTCGCACCGGCGCAGCACCCGGCTGAACGCATCCGCGATGTGTTCGACATCGGTACGAGGGCGCAGCATGTCGTTGCCACCGCCGTTGAACGAAAGGTGAGTGGGTCGCAGAGCCAGCGCGGGTTCGAGCTGCTGCTCGACGATCGGCCAGGCCAGCTTGCCGCGGATGGCGAGATTCGCGTATTGGATCGGGTGCCCGGCGGCGTCCGCCCACCCCTGCGCCGCGAGATCGGCCCAGCCGCGCTCCTGCCCGTTCGGGAGAACGTCGCCGACGCCCTCTGTGAACGAGTCGCCGATAGCCACGAAGCGCACATCTGCCATCGTCCCAGCCTATTGCGGCCCGACGACACGGCGGTCGCTTCGCGGCGGTGCGCCCGCGTCGTCAGCGGTCGTCGAGAGCCTGTCCGCCGCGGTCGACCAAGCCCCAGGCGGCGGCGGCTGCGCCGAGGAAGCACACGCCGAACACCGCGAACAGCAGGGGCGCTCCCCCGGCGAGAAGGATGACGGGGACGGACAGCGGCGCCACGATCGAGGCGATTCGACCGATCCCGGCCGCCCATCCCGCCCCGGTCCCCCGCAGAGACGTGGGGTAGATCTCGGGCGTCACCGCGTAGAGCGCTCCCCAGGCGCCGAGGTTGAAGAAGGACAGCGCCATT
This sequence comes from Microbacterium umsixpiens, assembly GCF_053543675.1. NCBI lineage: Bacteria > Bacillati > Actinomycetota > Actinomycetes > Micrococcales > Microbacteriaceae > Microbacterium > Microbacterium umsixpiens. The sequence goes on along the minus strand of NZ_JBLVOH010000072.1, from coordinate 3,441 downwards.
CCCGCGCCGATGATCGCTCCCTCGGTGGAGGCCGTGCCGAAGATCACGGCCGACACAGCTGAACCCACCAGGAAGACCGAGAGGGTCAGACGTCTCCCCCAGACCTCGATCAGCCAGGCGGCGACGGCATATCCGGGGAGCTGGGCGAGCGTGATGATGAGGGTGAAGCCGAAGGACTTGACGAGGTCGAAACCCGCGTCCACGAGGATGCTCGGAATCCAGATGAACGCGCCGTAGTAGGCGAAGTTGACCCCGAGCCAGACCAGCCACAGGCACAGCGTCCGTAGCCGGAACTCCGGATTCCACAGGGTTGCGAGGCGTGCGCGCGCCGTGATCGCGATCGCCCGAGAGGGCGGCTCTTTCCGGATGGCCGGTGCCGAGACGACACCGGCATCCGCCTCGAACGCCGACACGATGCGGTCCGCTTCCGCGATGCGGCCCCGCGAGGCGAGCCAGCGCGGGGATTCGGGCATCCGCCACCGGACGAAGAGCGCGTACACCGCGGGAATCGCGCCGAGCGCGAAGGCCCATCGCCACCCGTCGTCGGAGGCCGGGATGACGAGGAAACCGATAACCGCCGCGGCGGTCCATCCGAGTGCCCAGAAGGCCTCCAGCACGACGATCAACCGACCACGAATCCGTGCGGGAGCGAATTCGCTCACGTAGGTCGAGGCGACGGGGAGCTCGGCGCCGAGGCCCAGACCGACCAGGAACCGCAGGACGAGAAGCGCAGCGAGTCCGCTGACCAGTGCGCTCGCTCCCGTCGCGACGCCGTAGACGAGCAACGTGAGCGCGAACACCTGCCGTCGTCCGAAGCGATCGGCGAGGAGTCCGCCGAGGGTGGCGCCTATGGCCATACCGACGAAACCGATGGACGCTATCCAGCCGGCATCGCTCTTGCTGAGATCCCACTGCTGGGTGAGCGCCGCGAGGATGAACGAGATGAGCCCGACATCCATCGCATCCAGCGCCCACCCGAGGCCGGATCCGGTCAGCAGGCGGAAGTGACGACGCGTGAACGGGAGGACGTCCAGGCGCTCAGCGAGCGACGCGCGGCTCGGCAGGGCGGTGTTGGCCATGCTCCTCATCGTAGAGCCGCGCCAACCCCGTCCCGCCTCGGATGACGCTCAGTCGCGGTCGGCGAGGATCCTGCGGACCCGCGGGATCACCTCGGTGCCGTAGAGCTCGATGCTGCGCATCATCGACTCGTGCGAAAGGGTACCGGTGGCGTATTTCAGGTCGAAGCGGCCCAGACCGAGAGTGGTGACTGTGTCGGCGATCTTCGCCGCGACGCGATCGGGGGAACCCGCGTAGATCGCGCCCTCCGGTCCGACATCGTTCTGGAATCGCGCGCGACTGTACGCGGGCCATCCGCGCTCGCGTCCGATGGTGTTGTTCATCGCCTCGAAGCCGGAATACGCGGCATCCCAGGCCTCGGCGTCGGTCTCACCGATGTGTCCTGGAGAGTGCACGGAGATCGGGTGCGATGTCGTCCCGAACGAGGCGACCGAACGGTGATAGAGGTCGACGAACGGCTTGAACCGGTGCGCAGGGCCGCCGATGATCGCCAGCATCAGTCCGAGACCGTGGCGCGCGACCCGCACGACCGATTCCGGGCTGCCGCCGACGCCGACCCAGGTGCGCAGGCCGTTCTCGGTCTTCGGGAACACGTTCGCGTCCTCGAGGGAGGCGCGCATCGTGCCGGACCAGGTGACCGGTTCCTCCTTCAGCAGCTCGACGAAGAGTTCGAGCTTCTGCTCGAACAGTGCGTCGTAGTCGCGGAGGTCGTAGCCGAACAGCGGGAAGGACTCGATGAAGGAGCCGCGCCCCAGGACGACCTCGGCCCGCCCGTTCGAGAGCGCATCGAGTGTCGAGAACCGCTCGAACACGCGCACCGGATCGTCAGACGACAGCACGGTGACAGCGGTGCCGAGTCGGATGTGCTCGGTGCGCGCGGCGATGGCGGCGAGCACCATCTCCGGCGCGGAAACGGCGAACTCGGTGCGGTGGTGCTCCCCCACTCCGAAGAAGTCCACACCGACGGTGTCGGCGAGTTCCGCCTGCGCCACGATGTTGCGGATCGTCTGCGCCCCGGTGAGGAGCTCTCCGCCCGCATCCCTCGTGATGTCGCCGAAGGTGTCCAGCCCGAATTCGATGCCCATGTCATGCCTTCCTATTCATGTGAATGAACACGCGAAGGTCGGGCCGCATTCCCGTCAGCGTGGCAGCAGCGCCGTGCGCAGGGTGTCGAGGCCGACGCCGCCGATATCGAGCGCCCTCTTGTGGAAGTCCTTGAAGGAGAACGACTCACCCTCGGCGGCACGGACGCCGTCGCGGACCTGCTCCCATATGCGCTGTCCCACCTTGTATGAAGGCGCCTGCCCCGGCCAGCCGAGGTACCGGTTGACCTCGAACTGCACGAACTGATCGGACATGTTCACGTTGTGGCGCATGAAGTCGAGCGCGTAGTCCGCGTCCCACACACCGGTACCGTCGAGGCGCGGCTTACCGAGGTGCACACCGATGTCGAGGACGACCCGCGCCGCACGCATGCGCTGCCCATCGAGCATGCCGAGACGGTCGGCCGGGTCGTCGAGGTATCCGAGCTGCTCCATCAGACGCTCCGCATAGAGCGCCCATCCCTCGGCATGGCCCGAGGTGCCCGCGAGCAGACGGCGCCAGGAGTTGAGCTCGGCACGGTTGTAGACCGCCTGCGCGATCTGGAGGTGATGGCCGGGCACACCCTCGTGGAAGACGGTGGTGAGTTCGCGCCAGGTGTCGAACTCCGTGACACCCTCGGGAACGGACCACCACATGCGACCGGGACGGGAGAAGTCGTCCGTCGGGCCGGTGTAGTAGATCCCACCCTCCTGCGTCGGGGCGATCATGCACTCCAGTGTGCGGATAGCCTCCGGGATGTCGAAGTGCGAGGCGCCGAGTTCGGCGACCGCACGGTCGCTGGTCTCCTGCATCCACTTCTGCAGCGCTTCCGTGCCGACGAGCTTGCGGGTGGGATCGGCCTCGAGATGAGCAACGGCCTCTTCGACCGAGGCTCCGGGAAGGATCTCGTTCGCGATCGCGGTCTGCTCCGCCACCATGCGCGCGAGCTCCTCACGGCCCCACTCGTACGTCTCGTCGAGATCGATCGTCGCGCCGAGGAACCGGCGGGAGTTGAGCGCGTACAGCTCACGCCCCACGGCATCGACGTCGCCGGCGGCCGGGGCGAGCTCCTCCGCCAGGAATCGACGCAGCTCGTCGTAGGCGACCCGTGCGGCGGCGGAATTGTCGGCGAGCGTACGAGCCAGGGAGGCGGGAAGCTGACCCTCGTCCGGGTCGGCTTCCGCCACGAAGGCGGCGAAGAACCCGTCATCGGCGGTGTAGCGGTCGATCTGGGTGGCGACCTCGACCACCTGACGACGTGCGGGCATGACGCCCTCGGCG
>NZ_JBLVOH010000071.1:1639-4794 GCF_053543675.1 Microbacterium umsixpiens | reverse complement strand
CGCCACAGCCGCCCACAGCAGCACGCGCTGCGCACGCTTCATCGGACACCTCCGGCTCGGGCCGCTCCGACGCGCGGATCGATGAGGGGATGCACGAGTTCGATCACGAGGTTCACCACGACGAACACCAGGGCGCTCAGGAGGATGATGCCGGTGATGACCGGAAGGTCCCGGTCGCTGATCGCGGCCAGCGTGACACGGCCGAGTCCCGGGCGGGCGAACACGGTCTCGACGAGCACGGCACCACCGAGCACGGAACCCGTGAGGTACGCGGCGAGCGTGATGGCGGAGGCCGCGCCGTGACGCAGCCCATGACGCACCGTGAACCACGAGGGACTGGCACCGCGGGCACGCACGGTCTCCGCGAACGGCATCCGCTCCGCCTGCATCAGGCCGTCCCGCAGCACCTGACTCAGCAACGCCGCGACCGGAAGGGCGAGGGTGATCGCCGGCAGCACGAGAGTGGCCGGGTTCCGCGCCCCCGAGACGGGGAACCAGCCCAGGCCGAAGGCGAAGACGCTGAGCAGGATGAGCCCGATCCAGAACACGGGTGACGACAGCACGACCAGTTCGATGCCCGCGGCGACGGTACGAGCCACCTGGCCGCGCACCAGCACCGCGACGGAGAGCGCCAGCACCAGGGCGATGAGGAGCGCGAGCGCCGAGAGCTGCACCGTCGCGCCGAGCTGGCGTCCGATGACTTCGGACACCGGCAACCGCAGCTGGTACGACTCGCCCAGGTCTCCGCGGGCCAGCTGCCCGATGAAGCCGACGTACTGCTCGAGCGGCGGCCGATCCAGCCCGAGGTCGGCGCGGATCCCGTCTTTCACCGCCTCGCTGACCTGCGCCTGGGGACCGAGCATCACCGACACGGGATCACCGGGGATCACCCGGAACGCGAGGAACGCGACGGTGGCGGCGCCCCACAGGACGATGACGACGGATGCAGCGAGGCCGGCGACGCGGACGAGAGCAGCCTTCACCACCCCTGCCTTCCGCTCAGCCGGCGGTTCAGCCGACGGTCACATCGTAGAACAGCGGTCGACCGTACAGGTCGTACTGCAGTCCCTCGACGCGCTCGCCGACCGCGGTGATCGCCGACGGGCTGTACAGCGGCACGATGGCGGTGTGTTCGGCGTTCCACTGCTGCAGCTGCGCGTAGAGCTCGTCGCGCTCGTCCTGGTCGCTGCTGGCCACGGCCCGCTCCAGCAGTGCGTCGATCTCGGGATCGCTCACCTGCGACGCGTTCTGGATGCCGTCGGTGTGCAGGTGGCTGCGCAGCAGGTCGGGGTCGACGCCCGAGAAACCCCAGTCGGTGAGGTCGAACGTCTTCGGCTCGTACTGCGCGTTGTAGGCGCCGGGTTCGAGCACCTCGCGCTTCACCTCGAAGCCGATCCCCTTGAGGTCGGACTGGATCGCGTTGGCGAGCGCCGCGCGGTCGTCGGGAACCGGCGTCCAGGCGATCCAGCGCACCGACAGCCGCTCGCCGTCCTTCATGCGGATGCCATCGGTGTCGCGCTCGGTCCATCCGGCTTCGTCGAGAAGCGCGTTCGCGGCGTCCTGGTCGAACGGCCAGCTGCCCTCGAGCGAGGAGTCGTAGCCCGGGGTCGTCGACCCGAGGATGCTCCATGCACGCGGGAACTGTCCGAAGTAGATCTCTTCGACCGCCGCGTCGATGTCGATGCCGCGGGCGAAAGCCTGACGCACCTTCTCGTCGGCGAAGGCGCCGTACTTCTCGTTGAGGTACAGCGAGTAGGGCAGACCGGGGTACTCGATCGAGTCGACCGTGACCCCGTCGCCGAGGTCCTGCGCGAGGTTCGGCGGGATGTTGCTGGCGAGGTCGGCCTCGCCGCTGGTCACCACGCCCGTGCGTACGGAGGCCTCGGGCTGGATCTCGACGCGGAGCGTCTCGAACTTCGGCGCCTTCGTGTCGTGCGGACCCCAGGCGTACTCGTCGTTGCGGGTGTAGACGAGCTCCTGGTCGGGCGTGTACTCCGTGAGCTCGAACGGACCGGTTCCGACGGTGATGCCGGGGCCGCCCGCCTTGAGCTTGTCGGCCGACTCCTCGAGCACTGCCGGCGAGTAGAACCCGAGCTGGGGCGTGCTGGCCGCCTGCAGGAAAGGGGCGTACGGCTGGGTGAAGGAGACCTTCACCGTGTGGTCGTCGATGACCTCGGTGCCCTCGTAGAAGGCCGCGCCCAGCATGCTCGCCGCCTGCGCCGAAACCGTCGCGGGGTCGACGATGCGGTCGAAGTTCGCCTTGACCGCCGCCGCGTCGAAGGGCTCGCCGTCGGTGAAGGTCACGTCGTCGCGGAGCGTGAAGGTGTACTCGGTGCTGTCCGGCGAGACCTCCCATTCCTTCGCCAGCCACGGCGTGAATGTGCCGTCGGTCTCCTGGAAGACGAGCGAGTCGAGCACCGCCCGTTGCACCATGCCCGACACGTCGAGCTGGCTGATCTGCGGGTCCATGTGCCCGGCGGACAGGTTCGCGCCCTCGATGGACCAGACGAGTTCTCCCTCGCCCTCGCCTTCCGAGGCAGGGGCCGCGCAGGCGCTCAGCACCAGGGCGGTGGCGGCGGCGAGCGCAGCGAAGGGCAGGAGACGGCGCACGGGTTTTGCGGGCATGACGATCCTCAGAACGGACGGGGCGGGATGCGTCTATTCTACGGCGATTTCTTGGACTGGGTCGAAAAGCATCCCCCCCGCGGCTCCGGGGCCCCTCACTCCCCGTCGAACACGATGCGATGGCGGTCGGCGGGCGAGACGATCTCGTCTTTCGTCCTCGTCTCGCCGTGCGCGATGACGGCGACACCCAGGTTCTGCACGCGAGGCCGGGGCACACCCACCAGGCGCGCTTGCACGCGCAGGTCCGCCCTCTCCCCGGCGATCCGCCAGAGCAGCTCGGCCTCGGTGGCGGATGCGATCACCCGCTCAGCGAAGGGCTTCTGAACGGGGTGCATGCCGCCGATCGTGGCGATGTGGGCCGCAAGGCGGGAATCACGGATGCCCGGCGGCACATCCTCGAGGACGTGATCGGCCAGGCCCGGATACTCGGCGGCGGATCGGCCCTCTCGGATGGCGTCATCGATCGCCCGCGCCGCGGTCACGGTCTCCGGCCACGGCTGCACCACGGCCGACGGCGCGTCGGCGCCGTC
>NZ_JBLVOH010000071.1:564-1619 GCF_053543675.1 Microbacterium umsixpiens | reverse complement strand
CGGCGCCGTCGAGCGCGTCCTGCAGTGCGGCACCGGCCACACGCCGCGCACCGAACTCGTCCGAGTTCCCGAACGCCACCGCGCCGATGCCGGTCGCCGCATGCCAGCGCATGTGGGCGGAGAAGCCCGGAAGGCCGCCGGAGTGCTGCACGATGCGGCCGAACCGCCGGTCGTGCTCCACGAAGAGTCCGTACCCGTAGCCGGCACCGGCGAGGTCGCGTCCGTCGAACATCCCCGATGGCACGTCGATGGGTGTCCTCGGCTGCTGCATCTCGATCCGCGAGGAGGGCGCGAGCACGTGCGGCGCGAGCGGGTCGTCGGTGAAGGCCGAGCCGAGGAACCACATCCAGGTGGCGATGTCGTCCACGGTGCTGAACATGCTCCCGATGCAGCCGAGGGCGCCGGTGCGCACATACGGCTCGGGGTGGAAGGTCGCGCCGTCGTCGAAGGTGCGGAAGCCGCGGGCCAGGGTATCGTGCGCATAGCCGTCGGCCGAATGGGCGGTGCTCGTCAGTCCCAGTGGCTCGAGCAGTGTCTCCCGCACCACGTCCTCGACGGCTCGTCCGGTGACGGCCTCGACCGCCGCGCCGACCAGCGACTGCCCGAGATTGGAGTACTGGTACGTGGTTCCGGGCGCGGCGGAGAGCAGCATCCCCTCGGAGAACAGCGCAGCGATCTCCGCTCGGGAGTCGCCCAGGTGGCGGTCGACCCAGGCGTTGTCCTCGCCGAGCCCCGACCGGTTGGAGAGCAGCAGGTCTCCGGTGAGCACGGCATCCGCGCCCCGGTGCCTGGCGCGCACGGCGGGGAGATACTCGGTGATCGGGGCATGGAGATCGAGGGCGCCGCTGTCGCGCAGGGCGAGTGCCGTCGCGGCGAGAAAGCTCTTCGACATCGATGCGATCCGGAACACGGTGTCCCGACTCGTCGTCGCGGCGTCGGCGCGCGGATGTCCGTGGGCGCGGACACCCCGCACCTCCCCGCGCTCGCACACGGCGACGATCGATGCGGGGGCGGTCCGACGCGCCCTCTCGTCCAGCCCGCGCCGGCGGGCGCGG
>NZ_JBLVOH010000071.1:0-544 GCF_053543675.1 Microbacterium umsixpiens | reverse complement strand
CGCTCCACCGTCGTCGTCGCGAGCGGAGCGGCCGCCGTGTTCACCCGCGCCCTCCGACCAGGATCTCGTCCGCGAACGCCTCGACGATCGCACGGCTGACCTCGGTGTTGTGCGCGTCGACCTCCTCGGCGGCGGCGATCAGGCTCGCCAAGGATCGTCCTTCTCCGCGCAAGGCGGCATCGTCCCAGCGGGCGAGATCGGCGGCCGAGGCCTCCGGGTGGAACTGCACGCCGCGGACGTGCCGCCCCAGCCGGAAGGCCTGAATCTCGATGGCGTCGCTGGATGCGAGCAGCACCGCCCGCGGCGGCAGACGGGTGATCATGTCCTGGTGGTTCTCGATCATCGGGGCACCGTCGCCGAGTGTCGCGATCACCGCGTCCTCCCGGCCGGACGGGGTCGGACGGATGTGCGTCGCCCCGCGCTCGACGGGGCCGGTCTTCGCCTTCACCTCTCCTCCGGCCACGTGCGCGAGCACCTGCGCGCCCAGGCAGATGCCGAGCGTCGGGAGGTCGTGGTCGATGGCCTCGGCGGCGGGCGCGCGCTC
>NZ_JBLVOH010000070.1:17847-42787 GCF_053543675.1 Microbacterium umsixpiens | reverse complement strand
CCGCATCCACCCCGGCTACCTGGCCTGGGTGCTGGAGGAGCTCGTCGCCGGTCGCACGCCGAACCGGATCACGGTCACCGGCGACGTCGCCGAGCCCGCCCGAGTGGCGCTGGAGCGGATGCTCGCTGCGAAGCCCCCGGTGAGTGCGAGCACACGATGAACGTCCTGGTCGTCGGCTCGGGCATCGCCGGTCTCACGGCGGCACTCCACGCGCACGAGGCCGGACATGCGGTGACGCTCGTCACCAAGGGAGCGCTCGGGGACGGGTCGACCGGCCTCGCCCAGGGAGGCGTCGCGGGCATCTACGGGCCCGACGACTCGGCGCAGCAGCATGCCGCCGACACGATGGACGCCGGTGCCGGGCTCTCGGATCCCGCGGCGGTCGACGTGCTGGTTACCGAGGGCGCCGAGCGGATCGCGGAGCTGATCGCCCGCGGCGTCGGGTTCGATCGGACGGCCGAGGGCGCGTTGCAGCTCGGACGCGAGGCGGCCCACCGCCATTCACGCATCGTGCACGCCGGCGGGGATGCCACGGGCGCGGCGATTTCCGCGGCACTGATCGCCGCCGTGCGACGCACGGAGATCTCCGTGGTCGAGCAGGCTCTGCTCACCGAGTTGGTCGTCGCCGAGGGGGCCGTGCGTGGCATCCGCGTGCTGCATGACGGGGTTGCCACCGGGTTCCGCGCCGACGCCGTGATCCTCGCGACGGGTGGCGCGGGCCGCCTCTACGCGCACACGACCAACCCGACCGGCGCCACCGGCGACGGCATCGCCGTGGCCCTGCGCGCGGGAGCGGCTGTCGCCGACCTGGAGTTCGTGCAGTTCCACCCGACAATCCTGGCGTCGGGTCCGGCCTTCCTCATCTCGGAGGCCGTGCGCGGTGAGGGTGCGACCCTGATCGACGACACCGGTCGACGCTTCACGTTCGACAGCCATCCCGACGGCGAGCTCGCGCCTCGCGATGTCGTATCCCGGGCCATCGCACGGCAGGCGGCCGCGCAGGGGCGGCCGGTGCGCCTGGACGCCACGATGCTCGGGGCCGAGACCCTCGCCGCGCGCTTCCCGACCATCGATCATGTGACGAGGGAGCGTGGATTCGACTGGTCGCGCGAGCCGATCCCGGTGACCCCCGCCGCGCACTACCTGATGGGTGGGGTCGTGACCGACCTCGACGGCCGCACGACACTCCCGGGACTCTTCGCCGTCGGCGAGGCCGCCCGCACCGGCGTGCATGGGGCGAACCGTCTGGCGTCCAACTCGCTGCTCGAGGGCGCCGTCTTCGGTGCGAGGGCCGCTGCTGCCCTGGCGATGCCCTGGCGTCCGGCGCCGGTGCCCGCGCACCCTGGCACTGTCCTGCCGCCGGTGGAGGACAGCGGATCGGATACGCCGGAATTCAGCCGCGCCGCGCTGCAGCAGCTGATGTGGGATGAGGTCGGGCTGCTCCGCACCCACGACGGCCTCGCACATGCACTGGCCATCGTGCGCGCGTGGGCCGCGACCCTGGCAACACCGACCACGACCGTCGAGCACGAGGACGCGAACCTGCTGCTCCTCGCTGAAGCCACCGCCTCCGCCGCGCTGGAGCGCACCGTCTCGGTCGGCGCCCACCACCGAGTCGACGCCGCAGCCTCCGCGGACGCCGCGCCGGCCCGCACCCGCTCATCGATCCTGGAGACCGTCTGATGCTCACCCGCTCCACCCTGACCCGCGTCGTCGGCGCAGCCCTCGAAGAAGACGCGCCGTGGGGCGACCTCACCAGCACGACGCTGCTTCCCGCTGAGGCGACAGCCACCGCCGACCTCGTCGCGCGCGAGGCGGGGGTGTTCAGCGGCGGTGAGGTCTTCACTGCCGCGTTCGCCCTCACCGACCCCACCCTGGCCGTCGACCTCCACGTCGGCGACGGCGACGACTTCACTGCGGGTGACGTGCTCGCCTCGGTCTCCGGTTCGGCGCGCGGCATCCTCACCGCGGAACGCGTCGCCTTGAACTTCACCCAGCGGATGAGCGGCATCGCGACTCTCACCGCGGCATACGTCGCGGCTGTCGACGGCACCCCCGCGCGCATCGCCGACACGCGCAAGACGACCCCGGGCCTGCGTGCGTTCGAGCGGCACGCCGTCGAATCCGGCGGCGGCCGCAACCACCGGTACTCGCTGTCCGATGCCGTGATGGCCAAGGACAACCATCTCGCCGTGCTCACCCGCTCCGGCCTCGACCTCGCCTCGGCGCTGCGCGAGGCACTGTCCCGTCTGCCGCACACCACTCACGTCGTGGTCGAGGTCGACCGCCTCGACCAGATCCCGGCGGTCCTCGACGGCGGCGCCCACACCGTGCTGCTCGACAACTTCTCACTCGACGATCTGCGCGAAGGCGTCACCCTGATCGGCGACCGGGCCACGGTCGAAGCGTCGGGAGGCGTGAACCTCGACACCGTCGGCGACATCGCACGCACCGGCGTCGACGTGATCTCGGTGGGGGCGCTCACGCATTCCGCGCGCGCTCTCGACCTCGGCCTGGACCTGCGGATCGACTGAGCATCGTGCTCTACCTCGACCACGCCGCGACATCCCCGGTGCGACCGGAGGTGCTGGAGGCGATGCGCCCGTACCTGACGGGCGTGTTCGGCAACCCGTCCAGCCACCACACCGCGGGAGAGGCTGCGGCGAGCACCCTCGACGACGCCCGCGCCCGGGTCGCACGCGTCCTGGGGATGCGTGCCGGTGATGTCGTGTTCACCGCAGGCGGCACCGAGGCGAACAACCTCGCGGTCAAGGGCATCGTGCTCGCGGCGCTCGAGGCAGGGCGACGACACCTGGTGATCTCCCCGATCGAGCACGAATCGATCCTGGAGTCGGCCGAGTACCTGAAACGCTTCCACTCCGTCGACGTGAGCCTGCTGCCGGTGGATACCGGCGGACGGATCTCTGCGGATGCCGTCGCCGCGGCGATCCGCCCCGACACCGCGCTGGTCTCGGTGGGGCACGCGAACAACGAGATCGGCACCGTTCAGGATGCAGCGGCGCTGTCGGCCGCCACCCGCGCCGCCCGCGTGCCCCTGCACCTCGACGCCGTGCAGTCGGCCGGGTGGCTTCCCCTTGACGAGCTCGGCGCGGACGCCGTGTCGATCGCCGGGCACAAGCTCGGTGCCCCCAAGGGGATCGGCGCACTGGCCGTGCGCGGACGTGTGCCGATCGAGCCGTTGCTGCACGGCGGCGGTCAGGAACGCGGGCGACGCTCGGGAACCGAGAACGGCGCCGGAGCCGTGGCACTCGCGACCGCGCTGGAGCTCGCGGAGCACGAACGGGCGACCGTGACGGCGCGGGTGGGTTCGGCCACCGCGCGGTTCATCTTCCTCGTTCTGAACAGCGTCCCGGAGGCCGCACTCACCGGTGACGCCGTGCGCCGTCTGCCCGGGACGGCGAGCTTCACGTTCGCCGGCACCAGTGGAGAGTCCGTGCTGCTGGAGCTGGAGCGTCGCGGGGTCATCTCGTCGAGCGGCTCGGCGTGCGCCGCCGGCAGCGACGAGCCTTCGCACGTGCTCCTCGCGTGCGGTGTTCCGGCCGAAGTGGCCCAGACATCCGTCCGGTTCACCTTCGGTCGGGAGGAGCTGGCCGAGGACGCACCCGAGCGGCTGTCTGCGCTCGTCGCGGAGTCCGTGCGCGCGGCGCGAGGCTGATGCACAGCCATAGACTCGGCTGGTGACCGCTGCCGCCCCGATCGTGACCGTGATCGTCCCCGGACGCGACATCGCCGCCTTCGCCCCCGCCGCACTCGACTCGCTGCGCGCACAGACCGAGTTGCGATGGCGCGCGATCCTCATCGACGACGGTTCGACCGACGACACCGGTGCGATCTTCGACGCGGCGGCCGCCGCCGACGACCGGTTCACGGCCATCCACCACGCCGCGTCCCGCGGCCTCGGCGCCGCGCGCAACGTCGGCCTCGACCTCGTGGACACGCCCTATCTCGGGTTCCTCGACGGCGACGACGAGCTTCTGCCCCACGCGCTCGCCCGGATGACGGGCACACTCGAGAAGTCCGGGAGCGACTTCGTGGCGGGCGCCTACGTGCGTTCACGCTCACAGGGAGCCGCGTACGTCGCCGGGCGCGTGCAGCCCTGGGTGGCGGCGGCGACCTCGCCGGAGCGCCTCGGCACCGCACTCGCGGCACACCCGCGGGCGGTGTCGAACATCGTCGCCTGGTCCAAGGTGAGCCGCACCGAGTTCTGGCACGACCTCCGCTTCCCCGAGGGGGTCGCGTACGAGGACCAGGTGGTCGCCCAGCTCATGTACACCCGGGCGCGGGCCTTCGATGTGATCCCCGACGTCGTCGTGCAGTGGCGACTCCGGGCCGACGGCACCTCGATCACGCAGGGCAAAGCACAGCTGCCCGTGCTGAGGGACTACCTCGCGGCGTTGCGTGGCGGTATCCGTGTGCTGCACGAGGCGGGTGCCCGACGCTCAATCGTCGCCCGGCTCGACCTGATCCTCGCCATGGACATGCCGTCCCTCCTCGACATCGCGCACAGCCACCCCGACCCGGCATACGCCGCCGAGGTCGACACCTTCATCGCAGAGCTGCGGGCACTCCCCGAGTTCGCCGATGCCTCCCCCGATCCCACCATCACCGCCGCACTCGCGTGGTGACGCCGCACCGCTGAACGAACGACACGGATGACCGCATGAACGATTACCTCGCCTCCCTCTTCTCGCTCGACGGCCGCACCGCCGTTGTCACCGGCGGCAGCTCCGGCATCGGCAAGGGCATCGCCACGGCACTCGCCCGGTCCGGTGCTGCCACGGTCGTCGTCGCGCGCGGCGAGGCCCGTATCGAGGAGACCGTCGAGGAGCTCCGCGCGCACGGCTGCCGCGCGGCCGGAGTCGTCGGCGACCTCAGCACGCGGTCGGGCATCCATGCCGTCGCGGAGGCCGCTGCCCAGCCGTTCGGGGAGCCCGACATCCTGGTCAACTCCGCGGGCATCAACATCCGCCCGCCGTTCGTGGAGATCACCGAAGACGACTGGGACGCGACGATGACCGTCAACGCGCTCGCGCCCTTCCTGCTCGGTCAGCGCTATGCGCAGGGCATGGCGGAGCGCGGCTACGGCAGACTCATCCACATCAGCTCCCAACAGGCCCATCGCGCCTTCGTCGGCAGTGGCGTCTACGGCGCCTCGAAGGGTGCGGTGGAGTCGCTGATGCGCTCCGAGGCAGAAGCGTGGGGAGGGACCGGCGTGACCAGCAACACGCTGGTGCCGGGGTTCGTCCTGACGCCGCTGAACGCCCGTCTGCAGCAGGACCCGGCGAAGATCGCCGAGCTGGCCGCCCGCACGATGATCGGCCGCAACGGGCTCCCGAGTGACTTCGCCGGCGCGGCCGTCTTCCTCGCTGGAGCCGGTTCGGGCTATGTCACCGGCCACTCCCTGTTCGTCGACGGTGGACTGTCGGTGCACTGACACCCGGAGCGGTTCAGGGTTCGGGCGGGTAAACCCGTTCGTCGGGGCGGGGCTCGGCGAGCAGCGGCACCGCCGCGGTGATGGCCGCGACGGCATCGGCACCGGCGGAGTCCGCGGGCGCTCGATCCGCACGGCGGTCGGTGAGCGCGGCTCCGACTCCCCCGGTCACGGCCTCTTCGACCGCGGCCTCGGTGTCGAGCACGCGCGACGCCGCGACCTGCTGAGCGGCGAGTTCCGCATACAACCCGCCCAGCGCGAGCAACTCGGAGTGGGTCCCCGACTCGACGATGCGCCCTGCCTCGAGCACGTGGATCACATCGGCACCCATCACGGTGGACAGGCGGTGCGCGATGGACAGCGTCGTGCGCCCCTTCGCCGCCTCGTCGAGCGCCTCCTGCACCACGCGCTCCGACACGGTGTCGAGGGCCGACGTCGCCTCATCCAGGAGAAGTACCGGCGGATCCTTCAGCAGCACGCGCGCGATCGCGATGCGCTGCTTCTCCCCGCCCGAGAGCCGGTACCCGCGCTCACCGACCACGGTGTCGTATCCCTGTTCGAACCCGGCGATGATGTGGTGGATGTTGGCCGCGGTGCACGCGGCGATCAGCTCTTCCTCGGTCGCATCCGGCTTGGCATAGCGGAGGTTCTCGCGGATCGTCGCGTGGAACAGGTAGGTCTCCTGCGACACGATGCCCACGTGGTCGATGATCGACTCCTGCGTGAGCGTGCGCACATCGGCGCCCGCGAAGAGCACCGAGCCGCCCTTGGCTTCGTACAGCCGCGGCGCGAGGTACAGGATCGTCGTCTTGCCCGCACCCGAGGGGCCGACGAACGCCACGTGCTGCCCGGGTTCGGCGACGAACGAGACGCCGTCCAGCGTCGGTCGGGCATCGGCCGAGGCGTCCGGGTAGCGGAAGAGCACATCGGCGAACTCGAGCCGCCCCTTGGGGCCCGGTGCCTCGTCGACGGTGATCGCATCCGGAGCGTCCTGGATCTCGGGCACCAGGTCGAGGTACTCGAAGATGCGGGCGAACAGCGCCGAAGATGTCTGCAGATCGAGCGAGACCCGCATCAGGCCCATCAGCGGCATGAGGAGCCGCGCCTGCACCGTGGTGAATGCGACGACGGTTCCCGCCGTGATCGCCCCGGTGCCCCCGGCGATGAGATAGCCCGAGACGAGGTAGATGACCGCCGGCACGCTGGCCATGAGCACCTGCACGACCGCGAAGAAGCCCTGACCACTCATGGCCCTGCGCACCTGAAGAACGACCTGGTTGCGGTTCTCGGCCTGATAGCGCTCCGACTCCGTGCGCTGACGGTTGAACGACTTCGAGAGCAGCATGCCCGAGACGCTCAGCGTCTCCTGCGTGATCGAGGTCAACTCCGACAGGGATTCCTGCGTCTCTCCCGCGATCCGCGCCCGCACCTGGCCCACCTTGCGCTGGACGAAGATGAGGAACGGCATCATGATCACGGCGATGAGGGTGAGGCGCCAGTCGATCAGGATCATCGCGACGAGCGAGGCGATGACGGTCACGACGTTGCCCAGGATGCTGGTGACGGTGTTGGTCAGCACGCCGGAGACGCCGCCCACGTCGTTCTGCAGCCGGGACTGGATCACTCCGGTCTTCGTCCGCGTGAAGAATCCGAGCTCCATGGCCTGGAGGTGCTCGAAAAGCTTCACCCGCAGGTCGCCGGTGACGCTGTTGCCGACGGTGGAGGTGAGCCAGGTCTGCGCCACACCGAGGACGGCGGAGAGCAGGAAGAGCCCGACCATCGCGGCGACGAGCCAGGCCAGCAGCTCGAGATGCGGCCCGCCGCCGGCGACCGGGAACAACGCATCGTCGAAGATGCGCTGCACGATCAGGGGCGGGATGACGGCGATCGCGGCGCCGACGACGACGAGGATCCCGGTGAGGAAGATACGCGCGCGGTAGGCACGGAACAGGGAGACGACCCGTGAACCGAGGCCGCTGATCCGCGGCGCCTCGGCATTCAGCTTCCGCTGCGTATCCTCATCGACCCCGCGGAAGCTCGCTCCTCCACCTCGTCCACCGCCCATGCTCATGGCGCCAGCGTACTCAGCCCCCGCGACATCGAGGCCGCCCGGATCTGCCGACAGCGGATTTCTGTGAGTTCGGAATGAAATGTCCGCACCCGCCGTTACGCTGAAGGACTCTTGCGAACTCTCGCGATATCTCCATTTCTTCTTCGCCCAGGAGGCCGCCCATGTCTGCCGTCGATACCGGCTCCATCTCGACGACCCCCGCACCGGCAGCGGGTGAGATCTCGCGCAAGGACATGCGCGTGATCTGGCTGCTGCTCGTCGCCGCGTTCGTCGCCATCCTCAACGAGACCACGATGGGGATCGCGATCCCGCATCTGAACGCCGATCTCGGCATCCCGCCCGAGCTCGGCCAGTGGCTCACCAGTGCCTTCATGCTGACGATGGCCGTCGTGATCCCGACCACCGGTTTCATCCTGCAGCGCTTCACCACGCGGCAGGTCTTCATCGCCGCGATGATCGCGTTCTCGCTCGGCACGCTCGTCGCGCTGGTCGCTCCCGGTTTCTCGATCCTGCTCGTGGGGCGCGTCATCCAGGCCGCCGGTACCGGCATCATGATGCCGCTGCTGATGACGACGATCATGAACGTCGTCCCGCCGCAGTCCCGAGGTCGGATGATGGGCCGCGTCGGCCTGGTCATCTCGCTCGCCCCGGCGATCGGACCCACCATCGCCGGTGCCGTGCTCGAGACACTGAACTGGCGCGCGCTCTTCGCGATCATCCTCCCGATCGCGCTCATCGCGCTCTTCATGGGCGTGAAGTGGATGACGAACCTCGGCGAGACCCGCGTCGTCCCGCTCGACGTCCTCTCGATCCCTCTCGCGGCGCTCGGCTTCGGCGGCATCGTGTTCGGCCTCAGCCAGTTCGGCGGCGAAGGCGGATCCGGCGAGACCACGGGCATCATCGCTCTGGTCGTCGGCGCGGTGTCGCTGGCGCTGTTCGTGTGGCGTCAGCTCATCCTGCAGCGTGTCGACGACGCACTGCTCGACCTGCGCGTCTTCCGCTCGAGCAACTTCACGTTCTCGGTGATCATCATGACGATCCTGGCGCTGTCTATGTTCGGAACGCTGACCCTGCTGCCGCAGTACCTGCAGAACGTCGCGGGGCTGAACGCCCTCGAGTCCGGCCTGATCCTGCTCCCCGGCTCGGTGCTGATGGGTCTGCTGGGTCCGGTCATGGGTCGCGTGTACGACGCGCGCGGCACGCGGCCGCTGCTGATCCCGGGCACGATCCTCGTGTCGGCGGCGCTGTTCTTCTACTCCACGGTCGGCGAGCACACCGTGTGGTGGGTGCTCATCATCGTGCAGGCGGCCATGTCCGTCGGGCTCGCGATGTCGTTCACGCCCCTGTTCTCGGCCTCGCTCGGTTCGCTGCAGCGGTCGTTGTACTCGCACGGTTCCGCTGTGCTGAACACGCTCCAGCAGGTCGGCGGCGCGGCCGGTGTCGCTCTGCTGACGGTCACCTACTCGGCGATCCTGCACGCCGGCGAGGGCGAAGGCCTGTCGCGAGCAGCGGCCGGAGCACCGGGCGCGCGCATGGCGTTCCTCATCGCCGCGATCATCTCGCTCGCCGCGGTGGCGCTCAGCCCGTTCGTCCGCAAGCCCGCCGACGACGCCGGCGAGGGCTTCCACGGCGGCCACTGACCCCGAGCGCTCGCACGCGACGGCGTCTGCCGACTACTCGGCCTTCGGGGCGGGGAAGTGGCAGACGCCGTTGCTGCAATAGCCGGCGGCATCGCCCTCGAGCAGGTCCAGGGCTCCCGGGAGCGGCTGCAGCCCGATGGGCGCTTCCTGCTGCACGGTGTCCTCCGGCGTCTTCTTCATCCCTCGATCGTACGCCTGCTCCGAGGCGGTGGCGCCGAAGCCGCACGCCGGGTGCGGACAGCGGCTCGACAGCCGTTCTCCCCTACGGTTGATCCATGCTCAAACGACTCCTCGCCCGCATGTTCTGGGCGTTCAGCAGATGGACGCTCACGAGCGAGGCAGCCCCCACACGCCCGACGGTGCTCGTCGGCGCCCCGCATACCAGCAACTGGGACTTCGTCCTCATGCTCGCGATCGCCTGGCGACTCGGCATCGACGTGCACTGGCTCGGGAAGAAGAGCCTCTTCCGCGGCTGGCGAGGTCCGCTCATGCGTGGTCTCGGCGGCATCCCCGTGGATCGCGCGGACCCGGCGCGTGTGGTGAACGATGTCGTCGGGCAGGTGCACGCCGGAACGGTCTTCGGGCTCGTGGTCACCCCGGACGGGACCCGTGGCGGCAACGAGTACTGGAAGTCGGGCTTCTACCGCATCGCGCGGGAGACGGGGATGCCGGTCACGCTCGGCTTCGTCGATCGCACCACGATGACGACAGGTCTCGGCCCCACCCTCGACCTGACCGGAGACGTCGCCGCGGACATGGACCGGATCCGAGCGTTCTACGCCGACAAGGCCGGGGCCCGACCCGAGCGTCGCACCGAGCCGCGGCTTCGCGAGGAGCAGCCCGCCCCGGGAGCCGACGCCCGCGAGTGAATCTCCGCGGCTGCCGCGTGGATCAGCCCGCCTCCTCCTCGGCGTGCGCGCGGGCGTAGACGAGGTCTTCCTCGGTCAAACCCTCCACCATCCCCACCACCGCTCCGGTGATCACCCGGATCTCCTCCCGGACGTCTTCGTCGAGGTGTGGAGAGTCGCCGTCGAGAACAGAGCGGCGTGCGTCCTCCGAGAGTTCGGACCACCAGTCGCTGATGGGCGGGAGCGTCATGATGCCTTCTTTCGATCCGTCGGTGCAAGAGCCTGGACATCGTGCGAGCGGCGGCACGACACTGTGATCATGACATCGGATCCTCCGCGCAGCGACCACGAACTCGATGACCGCAGGGACGGACGTGACGAGACTGCGAACGAACGCGCGGACCGCAACTGGGACGAGCTCCTGCAGGAGCTCCGCGTCATGCAGACGGGGACCCAGATCCTCACAGGGTTCCTCCTCGCCGTGGCATTCCAGCCGAGGTTCACCGAGATGGACGAATTCCAGCGTGACCTCTACGTCGTCCTCGTCGCCCTGGCCGCGATCGCGACCATCCTGGCGCTGGCTCCCGTGGGAATGCACCGCGCTCTGTTCGGACACCGCCGCAAACCCGAGCTCGTGCGGATCGCCGCCCGGATCGTCAGGATCGATCTGATCGTGATCGGAGCGCTGACGATCGGGGTCACGATGCTGATCGTCGACTTCACGGTCAACCGCACGGCCGGGCTCGTAGCCCTGGTATCGGCGCTCGTGCTGGTGATCGCGCTGTGGGCCGCCCTCCCGCGTATCATGCGCGGCCGCCCCCGCTCCCCCGGAACCGCGCCGGACTGATCACGGCCCAAGGAGCAGGGCGAAGTCAGCGACCGGCGGGGCTGCGGTTCTCGGCGCTGACCATCCAGGCGAACTGCTCGAGTCGCTCGATGACCGCGTGCAGGAGATCCGCCGACGTCGGGTCTTCCTCGTCGACGGCGTCGTGCACGTCGCGCATCGTCCCGACCGCCGCCTCCAGTCGTTCGGTCACCAGATCGATGGTCTCGGTGGTCGAGACCTCCCCCGCGGGGAACGCGGGCAGAGTCGTGGTCTTGGCGATGGTGGCGCTGCGCCCGTCCGGAACCGCATGCAGGGCGCGCATCCGCTCCGCGATCGTGTCGCTGAACGCGCGCGCATCGTCGATGATCTCGTCGAGCTGGCGATGGGTGTCTCGGAAGTTGCGGCCCACGACGTTCCAGTGCGCCTGCTTGCCCTGGATCGCCAGTTCGAGCAGGTCCACGAGCACCAGTTGCAGGTTGCTCGCGAGCGCGGGAGAGGCAGTGAAGCCCTTCTCCGCATTCTGCTGGCGCGTGGTCTTCACGGCACCCTTCGTCGAGCTGCCGGTCTTCTTCGTCTTCGTTTCAGCCATGTCTGTGACCTCCTGCCGGTGAGGATAGCCGGGACGGGTACGTCGCCCCGAGGGGGTTGACACCGGAAGTCCGGAGCCCGAGTGTGGCGACCGGACCCGAACGTGAGACACAAGGAGAAGCCCCGCATCGTGACAGAACAGAACGACGAGAAGGACCGGAACATCGTCATCTCGCACATCAGCGAAGCGGATGCCGGTGAAGTGCTCACCGTGCAGCGCGCGGCGTTCGTCTCGGAAGCCGCGATCTACGGGAGTGTGGACATGCCTCCCCTGACGCAGACCCTCACCGAGCTGGAGGCGGAGCTGCGCTCGGAGTCCGGCTTGGCGGCGCGCATCGACGGACGCCTCGTGGGCGCGATCCGATTCGTGGAGAAGGACGGGATGCTCCTCATCGGGAGGATCGCGATCGCCCCCGACATGCAGGGCGAGGGCGTCGGGCGGACTCTGCTCGATCACGCGGAGCGCGCGTCCAACGCGCAGGTCGCCGAGCTCTTCACCGGCAGCCTGAGCGAGGCGAACATCCGCCTCTACGAGAGGTGCGGCTACGTCGAGCACGAGCGCGTGCCGGACGGCGACGGCACGGAGCAGGTGTTCCTGCGCAAGAACCTGCGAGGAGGATAAGAGCCTCCTCCGAATCGGCACAAGGGGGTTGAGGTGATCGTCCGAGTTCGGCATCGTAGCCCGGACATGTTGCGACCGTGACATGCCCCGAACGGAAGGAGAGTCTCGTGCTCACCCTCACCGACAACGCCTCCGCCATCGTGACGACGCTCGTCAGTCGCCAGACCGACGCCCCGGATGCCGGACTGCGCATCCACTCGTCCGAACCTCAGAACGCGGAGGGCGGCGCGCGTCTCGCGGTGCTCGTCGCCGCAGATCCGGAGCCCCAGGACCAGGTCGTCGAAGTCTCCGGCACCCGGCTCTTCCTCGATGAGTCCGCCGTCGCCGCACTCGACGACAAGATCCTCGACGCGGGTGTGGACGACGAGGGCTCCGTGTCGTTCGCGGTGCTCCCTCAGGTCGCCTGACCGAAGGATTCCGGATGCCGCGGCCGATTCGGTCGCGGCATCCGTCGTGTCACGGCACCGTCCGTCCTCACGATTCCATCTCGACGACACGCACTTGCACGAAAGGTTCGCAACTGGACGCTACGCTCCGAACCATGCCACGTGTTCTCGCACCTGTCCTCGTCCTCACGGCCTCTGCGCTGCTGCTCCTCGGATGCAGCTCCCCGACGGCGGCCCCGTCCGCGTCACCCGCAGCCACGCCGTCCACGTCCGCGTCTGCGGAGCCCGAGGTCGAACCCCAGCTCGTCGTCACGCTCGACGGCCTCTCCTTCACGGACGACGGAGGCACCGCGACTGCGGAGTATGCGGATTCGGATGCGCTTCTCGCCCTGCTCGAGGATGCGACGGGTGAACTGCCGGAGCCCGAACCGGTCGAGGGGATGGAGGGCTACGACGTCGAGATGCAGGCCTATGTCTGGGACGGTCTGCGGGTGCTCACCGACACCTCCGGCGCAAGCCCTGCGTCGATCGCGGTCACCGCGGCGGAGGTCGACGGGATCCCCGTGATGACGGAGGAAGGGCTCCAGGTGGGGTCGAGCAGGGCAGACCTCCTCGACGCAGGCGCCTGGGCACTGGTCGATGAAGAAGACACAGCGACCGCCACCGAACTAGGCCTGGGCCGACAGGAGGTGCCGGACACGCAATCGCTGACGCACCCCGGATCCGTCGGTATCCTCTACGTGCTCTTCCTGTTGGAGACGGACGCCGTCACACAGATCCAATCTCCCGCGAACGACTTCAGCGACGTCTGACCGGCGGCTTCCACCGCGTAACCTGGAGTGGCTCGCAATCCCGTGCGAACAGTCGAAGGGCCACCGTGAAGATCTCTCTGCTCCGCCGTTTCGTCGTCCTCGCGGAAGAGCTCCACTTTCCGCGCGCGGCCGAGAAGCTCGGCATCCCACTGGCCTCGCTGTACACCTCGATCGACAAGCTCGAGGCCGAGGTCGGCCATCCCATCATCCACCGCGAAGGGCAGACCCGGCTGACGCACGTCGGTGAGCTCTTGCTGGTCGAGGCGAAGGCGGAGGTCGCGGCCGCTCCCGCGCCGGTGAAGAACGCCCCCGCACCCGCCGGCGGCAAGGCGAAGGCCTCGAAGGGCAAGGGCCGAACGCCCGCCGTGAAGGGTCAGCCGAAGCCTTACAAGAAGCGGCAGGGCCGCTAGGGGCTCAGTCCCAGTCGAGGTACTCCTCGATCACGACCGCGGTCTCGATCGGGTGCGTCATCGGGAAGTGATGGTCTCCCCCGTCGATGCTCTTCACGCTCGCACGCTCGGGTGCCGTCGACTGCAGCTGCTCACCGTTGGCGAACGGCGTGACGTTGTCTTTCGTCCCCTGAATGATCAGAACGGGCATCACCGGCGCGAGGGGGATGTCGAGTTCTTCGACGCCGAGCAGCGCCAGTCCGTTGACACTGTCCGCGTGCGCGACGGCGAAAGCACGTGCGACGGTGCCGCCGAATCCGTGTCCGCCGATCCAGGTGTCGCCGAGGCCGACGTGGTCGATCACGGCGAGCGCATCCTCGACGCGCTCGTCCAGCGACACCTCTTCGCCCTTGACCTCGGCGCGGTGACCGATCCGCAGCACGTGGAAGCCCGCCTCTTCGGCGAGGTAGTGCGCGACGACACCGAGGATGTCGGCCGGGAGGTCGCGCTCCTGGATCAGGACGAGCTTGACGGGTCCGTCGCCCTCATCGACGAAGGGGATCGCGCGGCCGTCGGGCTCGAAGATCTGGGTGTCGGTCATCGGCGTGAATCTCCTCGTGCCGTCGGTGTCAGGAATTCAGGCGGAACCTCCACGGCGGACGCCTGCGACCGGACCGCGACCGGAGCCGCCGTCCTCCAGCGTATCCCGACCCGGCGGCCACCGAGACGAGGACTGCCGGAGCATCTTCGCCCGACGACTACCAGGCCCGCCCCCGAAGCTCGATCGTGCCCGCGGGCCACATGCGTGGTGTCGGGCCGAGCGCGAGGGTCAGGATCGGCGGCCCCGGAGGCTGTATGGCGGGACGACCGGTGCGGTCGATCGATCGCTCGACCGCCGAGATGCGGCGCCATCCACACGATTCGTAGAAGGAGACGACCTCTTCGCGGCACCCGAGATAGCCGAACTCGATCCCGCCGGCATCCGTCATCGACGCGGCCGCGTGTGTCAGGAGCCGAGCACCGACGCGCTGCCCACGTGCGCGTGGGGAGATCAGCACCCCACCGACTCCCGCGACCATGACCTCCGCCGCGCCGACGCCGATCGTCCGTCGCGCCCAACCGACGTGACCCACGATCTCATCGCCGGCGCGCGCGATCAGGTGATGGTCATGGGGCGCGTAGCCGTAGGGCTGATCCGGATCCCAGGCCCCGAACTCTGCGGAGTACTCGGCGTCGAACAACTCTCGCAGTCGCGCCACGTCATTCGTGGTCAGGCGGCCGTGCGGGACGCTGTCGATGACGAGGGCCGTCATGCTTCGGCGACCTGCCCGGCCTCCACCCGCCAGTGCCGGTCGGTGTGCACCGTGGCGAGCATCCGCCGGTCGTGCGTGACGAGCAGCAGGGTTCCCTCGTACGACTCGAGCGCCTGCTCCAGCTGCTCGATCGCGGGCAGGTCGAGGTGGTTGGTGGGCTCGTCGAGCACGAGCAGGTTGATGCCGCGGGCCTGCAGCAGGGCGAGCCCTGCCCGCGTGCGCTCCCCCGGCGACAGTTCATCGACCGCGCGCGTCACGTGATCGGCCTTGAGCCCGAACTTCGCCAGGAGCGTGCGCACCTCGCCCGATGCCATCTCCGGGACGAGCTCTTCGAACGCGGCCGCGAGCGGTTGCGTTCCGACGAGCTGCGCACGGGCCTGGTCGATCTCGCCGATCTGCACGCTCGCGCCGAGGCTCGCCGTTCCCTCATCGGGAAGCTGCCGCCCCAGCAGCCCGCGGAGCAGCGTCGACTTTCCGGCACCGTTGGGACCGGTGATGCCGATGCGCTCCCCCGCGTTCACCTGCAGTGACACGGGTCCGAGTTGGAAGGATCCCTGCCGGAACACCGCCGAGCTCAGGGTCGACACGACGGAGCTGGAACGCGGGGCCGAGCCGATCGTGAACTCCAGCTGCCACTCCTTGCGCGGCTCTTCGACCTCTTCGAGCCGGGCGATCCTGCTCTCCATCTGACGCACCTTCTGCGCCTGCTTCTCGCTGGACTCGGCTGACGCCTTGCGTTTGATCTTGTCGTTGTCCGGCGCCTTCTTCATGGCGTTGCGCACACCCTGGCTCGACCATTCCCGCTGCGTGCGTGCGCGGGCGACGAGGTCGGCCTTCTTGTCGGCGAACTCGTCGTACTTCTCACGCTGGTGACGGCGCACCGTCGCCCGCTCCTCCAGGTACGAGTCGTAGCCACCGCCGAACACCCGGTTGCTGTTCTGCGCGAGGTCGAGTTCCAAGACCCTGGTCACGCAGCGGGCGAGGAACTCGCGGTCGTGACTGACCAGCACGACACCGCCCCGAAGACCGCGGACGAAGGCTTCCAGCCGCTCGATGCCGTCGAGGTCGAGGTCGTTGGTCGGCTCGTCCAGCAGCGCGATGTCGAACCGCGAGAGCAGCAGCGCGGCGAGGCCGACACGGGCGGCCTGCCCACCCGACAGCGAGGTCATCATGGTGTCGGCGGGCTCATCACCCAGGTCGAGTCCGAGGTCGGCGAGCACGGCGGGGAGGCGTTCGTCGAGGTCGGCGGCGCCGCTGGCCAGCCACCGATCCAATGCCGTGGAGTAGGTGTCGGCGGGGTCCGTGCCCGGAGCCGCGAGCGAGGGGTCTCCCAGGGCTGCGGCTGCGGCGTCCATGTCCCTGGTCGCGGCAGCACACCCGGTACGGCGGGCGATGTAATCGACGACGCTCTCTCCGACGACGCGCTCGTGCTCCTGCGGAAGCCAGCCGACGAACGCATCCGCCGGGGCGAGCCTGATCGTGCCCGCCTGCGGCTGATCGACGCCGGCGAGCAGCTTCAGGAGGGTCGACTTTCCTGCCCCGTTGGCTCCGACGAGGCCGACGACGTCGCCGGCCGTGACGGTCAGGTCGAGCGAGTCGAACAGGGTGCGGTGGCCGTACCCGCCGGCCAGCCCTTGGGCCACGAGTGTTGCGGTCATCCGTCAATCCTGTCACCCGCGGGGGTGGTGCGCGGACCGGGTCGAGGAGAAGCAGCCTGCGTCCGTTGCCTCCTTCTTCCGCCACGGCAGGAGCGCTGCGAGCAGCAGCGCCGGACCTCCGACGAGCGTCCACGGCCCTGGGCCGGCGGGCGAGAGGACGATCTCGGGGTGCACGCGCAGCACGTTGAACGCCATCAGACAGCAGAGAGCACCCACCACGGCGATGATCACTCGCCCGACGCGCCCGCCTCCGCGCCGCGAGAAGAGCCAGGCGACGACCGCGACCGCCCACAGCACGAGGCTGACTCCGACGCCGAAGATCAAGAACATCGGCCAGGACGCGTCCGCGTCCGCCGCGAAGCCGACGGCGTTGGTCGCCGTATGCGCCACGCCCAGGCCGGCCAAGGCGAGAGCGCCGATACCGCCCGATATGCGGCGGGAACGGAGGAACCCGACTGCCCGGGTCTCGGCGGTGCTGCTTGTGCTTGTGCTTGTGCTTTTGCTTGTGCTTTTGCTTGTGCTTGTGCTTGTGCTTGTGCTTGTCGATGAGAGCATGCCCCCACGCTGGCGCGTCCCGCATGAGTCGACCATCGCTCGGAGGTATCAGTGCCCTCCTCCGCGCGGGTGAGATCAGAAGCGGCACTATTTGCAGATCTGACTAGCCCGACGTACGCTCTAGTCATGACTCCGGAAGAGTGGCCGAGCGAGTGGATGAGAAGCGTGCTGGGCGTGTGCGTGCTGCGGACCCTCCTCGAGGGCCCGAACTACGGGTACGCGATCACCCAGAACCTGACCGCAGCCGGACTGGGCACCGTCAAGGGCGGCACTCTCTACCCCCTCCTCGGCCGTCTGGAGGAGTCCGGGTTCGTCGAGGTCGAGTGGCGTCCGGGTGAGGGCGGCCCCGGCCGGAAGTACTTCTCGCTGACAGATCAGGGCCGCGCACATGCCCGGTCGATGGCCGAGCTCTGGGCCGACTTCACGAAGACCACCCGCGAGCTCACCGACGGAGCGCTCGAGAAGCGCCGGGAACTGACATGACCACCGGGAACCGAAAGGCAGCACCGATGAACCTGAGCGACAGGACGGGCTTCGGCTCCGTCGACACCTACACGCGACTGGCGCCGAGTGTCGAGCGGGACTGGATCGAGCAGTTCGTGCTCGAGCAGCGTCTCCTCGGCGTTCCGGGATCGCGGATCGGGGACTCCCTCGTGGTCGTGGAGAGTCATGTGTCCGAGTCGGGCGAGAGCGCCCTTGCCGCATTCGGCGAACCCCGTGCGTACGCCGCCGAGGACGCCCCGGAGCAGCCTCAGCAGTCACCTCAACGAATCGATCGCGAATGGGGCATCGCTCTCGTTCTGGGCCTCTTCGGCATGCTGCTCACCACCTTCAGCGCGCAGGCGGCATTCGCGGGCGAATCCGCTCTTGCCGTGACCGTCGGGCACCTCGTCCTGCTCGCGATCGCCTCGGGGGCGCTCGCGCTGCTCCTCTTCGCGTCGCACGTGCCTCTGCGGATGATCGCCCAGCATCCGGTACGGAGCTGGATCGGCTGGATGGCGCTGCTCATCGTGATGGTCGGCGCACTTCTCCTGCTGCCTCAGCAGATCGGAGAGGTGAGCGTCTGGATCACCTCGGCCATCGGCGTGGTCCTCCTCGCCGCCGGTTTCCTCCTGCAGATGCGCGCCTACCTCGGCGGTCGGGTGCAGGACGATCCCATCGTCGGGCCGGGCGAGCAGCCGGAGAGCGCCAGCGCAGGCCTGGTGACCGTCTTCGTCCTCCCGCTCGCGACCGTGGTCATGATCGGCTTCTCCTGGCTGCTCCAGCAGATTCCCGGGATGTTCTGACGAGCTCCCGGCCGCACGCGGAGTGTTTCGGACTGCGTATTCTGCCCGTGCGGGGCCCTTCCTCGGCTCCGACGGCAGCTGCCTTGATCAGAACTCTGGAGACGAGCGTGACGGAGACGTACCCGATCCAAGCCGAGCTCGCATCGACACTCGGCGCAGAGCGCGCGGAGCGACTGCTGACGAAGCTCGACGACTACTCGAATCAGCCGAACGCGGTGCAAGGTGCGGCGAAGAGGCCGAGCGCCCCCGAGATCGAAGCGGCCGCGCATGCGGCGTTCGCGGCAGCGACCCCGGAGGAAGCCGACTTCGAGCTCGACTCGATCGGCATCTGGGGACTTCTGACGCTCGCCGCCCGAGCCGACGTGACGATCCTCGACCGTCTTCCCGCATCGCGGGCGGATAACCCGAAGGTGGCCTCGATCCGGCGTGCGGCCACGAAGTATCGGAAGGGTCTGACAGACGCCGAGGCCCGACAGCCTGGTGCCGACTCTGCGGAATAGACGAGGTCCGAGACGATCCCCCGGACCTGCGATCCCCGCTCAGTTGTTGAAGCGGAACTCCACCACGTCGCCGCAGGTACCAACCTCTGGATTACGCGGCCACCCTTGACCGATGCGGGCCTCAAGTCAGGCCGGCCACCACACCTTCAGCCTGTTCGGCCATCGCAATCATCCGCCGCCGCGACCAGCAAAGCACGGCCGAGCGCGGGAAACTTTTGGAGGGCCCAAACGTGGCCGATCCCTCCGATGACGAGGTTGCGCTTCTCAGGCCTTCGGGTCGCGCAAGGCGGTCATTGCTTCTAGCAGCGTGTCGTGGATGTAGGCGAGCTCGGGCGAGACCTCTCCCCATTCGCCGCCTTGCTCCTCGACTGTCCAGTCCTTCTCGCCCGACGATTCTTCCCAGACCATCTCGCCGTGCTGCCAGATCCACCAGATGTTCGCGCTCGAATCCTGGACCCGAGCGAAGCTGGTCCCGAAGAAGTCAGTCGGCTTCGTGATGAGCCGTGCGTCGCGGGCGAGGGCACGCTCGAGCACCGCATCGAGGTCATCGACGTAGACCTGGAGAAGGCTCGGGGTGAAAGGCCAGTCCGGCTTGCGCTCGGCGAACATGATGGTCGTCGTGCCGACGCGCACCTCGGCCTGCAGCAGCAGGCCGTCGTCATCGACGGTGCGCGCCTCCGCGCGTTCCTCGCCATCAAAGACTTCGACGACAAATTGTGCGAGCTGATCGGCGTCGCTCGTGATAATGAAGGGGTTGACCGTGGCATAGCCCTCGGGTGTGGCGGGTGCTGACATCTTTTGCTCCTGTACTGGTGGTGGATGCGATGTCGACAGTCCATCACTGAGTGAAGGTCACGGTATTGAACATTTCCGCCATCATCGGCCGGACAGCACCTGGGCCGGCGTTTGGCCGTGGAAGGCCCTCAGCGAACGACTCAGGTGAGCCTGGTCCGCGAAACCGCAGCGTGCAGCGCACTCGATCGGCGGCACGCCCTGCATCAGCAGAGCAAACGCTTCACGCGCCCGAGACAGTTGCTCGATCTGCTTGCGCGTAAGCCCAGTCGCGGCGCGAACCCGGCGCTGCCGGTGCCGCTCCGAGTAACCCGCGTCATCGCCGGACAGCATGCGCCGGACATCGTCGTCGCAGCGCAACACGTCGAGCTCCAGAAGACGATCGGTGAAGGCCTCGATCTCCGCGAACTCCGGGAACGGCACAGCATGCTGCGCAAGTGTTACGTGCCCGGCTTCGACAACGAGCTGCTGCTCCCCGCCGAGCAGGAGGTGCTTGCTCACTCCAGGCAGGACGACATGAGCCTTCAGCTGAACACCCCAGCTGTGCTCCCCGATCGTCGAACGGATCCAGCGGTGACCCAGAGTCGGACCCGACAGTCCAGCGAGCAACTCTCCCCCCGGGCCGCGGGCGAACCACAAATCCCAGTACTCCACCGCCGGGACGAGGTAGCGCTCGTCCTTCGTCGCCCGCGCTTGCCACACGCACTCCAGTACGGACGAGTCGGGATGATGCTCCTCGTACATGCGCTCCATCCGCGGCTCCTCCCCTCTGAGGACATCCTCTTGAGCATTTGAGTCAGCTCTGGGTTTCGCTCCGATCCGAAGAAGATCACCGCTATGCGGGCGTTGCACTCGATCTATGGGTGGACAACACCCTCACGCACCACCGATCAGCCTACGTGACTGCCTGATGGAAGCCACGCATCCGAGGGGAGTCAGACGTTAAAGCGCAAAGCGGAATTCAACCACGTCGCCGTCCTGCATGACGTAGTCCTTGCCCTCGAGGCGAGCCTTGCCCTTGGCGCGAGCCTCGACGACGGAGCCCGTCTCGACCAGGTCCTCGAACGACACGATCTCGGCCTTGATGAAGCCCTTCTCGAAGTCGGTGTGGATCACACCGGCCGCCTGCGGGGCCTTCGACCCCTTGGGGATCGTCCACGCGCGAGCTTCCTTCGGACCAGCCGTGAGGTAGGTCTGCAGCCCGAGGGTGTCGAAGCCGATGCGGGCGAGCTGGTCGAGCCCCGACTCGTCCTGGCCGGTCGACGCGAGCAGCTCGGCGGCGTCCTCCGGGTCGAGGTCGATGAGCTCGGACTCGATCTTCGCGTCGAGGAAGATGGCCTTGGCGGGCGCAACGAGGGCGGCGAGCTCCGCCTTGCGGGCGTCGTTCGTCAGCACGGCCTCATCGACGTTGAAGACGAAGATGACAGGCTTCGCGGTCAGGAGGCCCAACTCGCGGATCGGTGTCAGGTCGATGCCCGCGACCGACAGCAGCACGCCACGCTCCAGGGCATCCTTCGCCGCGTTCGCGGTCTCGAGAACGACGGGCTCGATCTTCTTGCCGCGGACTTCCTTCTCGTACCGGGTGATCGCCTTGTCGACGGTCTCGAGGTCGGCGAGCATGAGCTCGGCGTTGATCGTCTCCATGTCGGAGGCGGGGTTCACCGTGCCGTCGACGTGCACGACGTCGTCGTCCGAGAAGCCGCGCACGACCTGAGCGATGGCGTCGGCCTCACGGATGTTC
Source organism: Microbacterium umsixpiens (assembly GCF_053543675.1). Lineage (NCBI taxonomy): Bacteria > Bacillati > Actinomycetota > Actinomycetes > Micrococcales > Microbacteriaceae > Microbacterium > Microbacterium umsixpiens. Next base: position 21,308 of record NZ_JBLVOH010000070.1, on the reverse strand, counting down.
GCGAGGAACTTGTTGCCGAGCCCCTCACCCTCACTCGCACCGCGCACGATGCCGGCGATGTCGACGAAGGACACCGCTGCGGGGAGGATCCGCTCGCTGCCGAAGATCTCCGCGAGCTTGTCGAGGCGCGGGTCGGGCAGGTTCACCACGCCGACGTTGGGCTCGATCGTCGCGAACGGATAGTTCGCCGCGAGCACGTCGTTCTTGGTGAGTGCGTTGAAGAGGGTGGACTTGCCGACGTTGGGCAGGCCGACGATGCCGATAGTGAGAGCCACGGGGCACGAGTCTACCTGGCCCCACCCCCATCGCCCTGCGGAAGGCCGCTCCTCAGTCGCGGATGGCGCGGTAGGCCCGTGTCACGTACGGAAGGTCGATGGTGGTCTCGCCGTGCAGATCGAGCTCGTCGAACAGCGCGTCGAGGTCGCCCCGGATCCGAGCCTTCTCATCGTCGGAGGCGGTGATGATGTAGCTGCGCGACGCCGCCATGCGGTGCAGCAGGTCGCGCGTGATGGGGCGGACCCACTCCCAGCGCTCCTGTTCGAGCGAGCTGAACGGTGCAGCGACGACAGGATCGCCCTCGGCGAGCATGTTCTCGGCGTGGCTGCCGTGCATGATCTCGGTCAACCGGCGCACCCATGCGACCCGATCGTCGCGGATGTTCCAGACGAGGCCCAGCACTCCCCCGCTGCGTACGACCCGACCGATCTCGGCGGATCCGGCGACGGGATCGACCCAGTGCCAGGTCTGCCCCAGGACGACGGCGTCGACGCTGGCATCCGGAAGGGGCAGCCGCTCTGCCGACCCCACGAAGGTCGGCACGCCCGGCACGGCTCCGCGCAGCGTCGCGAGCATCTCGGAATCCGGATCGATCGCGACGACCTCGGCATCAGGCGCTTCCGTCAGGACCCGCGTGAGCTTGCCCGTCCCCGCGCCGACATCGGCGATGCGGCGGGTTCCGTGCGGCATCCGCTCGAGCATCCACGCCACCGCATCGAAGGGGTATTCGGGTCGTCCGACCTCGTAGTCCGCGGCCTGTGCTCCGAACGACGTCGCCATGTCCTCAGCCATGCGGCCAGCCTACGGCGAGTCTCCCGCGTGGTCGCCGACGTCGGGGTGAGAGTGGAGACGTGCCACTGGACTTCACTGCGATCGACTTCGAGACCGCGAACTCCAGCCCCGCCTCCGCCTGTTCCGTCGGACTGGTCCGTGTGCGCGGCGGCGAGGTCGTCGCCACCACCGGATGGTTGATCCAGCCGCCGCCCGGCCACGACGAGTTCCAGGAGTGGAACGTGCGGATCCACGGCATCCAGCCGGAGGACGTGCTCTCGGCTGCCACGTGGGTCGACCAGTTCGACCGCCTCTGCGCCTTCGCCGGAGCCGACGTGCTCGTGGCCCACAACGCCGGCTTCGACCTGAACGTGCTGCGCCGCGCCTCGGAGGCGACAGGCCAGCCCTGCCCGCCGTACCGCTCGCTCTGCAGCCTGCAGGTCGCGCGGAAGACGTATGTTCTCGACTCCTACCGCCTGCCCGTCGCCGCAGCCGCCGCCGGATTCGAGGAGTTCGCGCACCACGATGCTCTCGCCGATGCACGTGCCTGCGCGCAGATCGTGATCGATGCGGCCGCCAGGGCGGGTGCCGCCGATGTGTTCGCGCTCGCCGACGCGCTGAGCCTGCGCGTCACCGCACCCGTCGCGCCTGCTCTGGAGCGCGCCGTCGCCTGAGCCGACACCCCGCTCCCGTGCGCGGCGACCTCGTAATGTCCGATGCCGGCCGCATCATGAACACATGGATGCTCTGGCTGTGGTTCTCCTCCTCGTCGCCCTCGCGGTGGGTGTCGCTGTGGGCTGGTTCCTGCACGCAGGACGTGGGGCCGCTGATCTCGCGCGCGCTCAGGCCGAGCTGGCCGCCGCGCGCGACGACCGCGACCGCCAGTACGACCTCTACCGCGATGCCGTCGAGCACTCACGGAACGAGCAGCGAGCCGAGGCGCAGCGCGTGCAGCAGCAGAACGCGGTGCTGACGGCGCTGGCTCCGGTGCGGGAGAGCCTGCAGCAGATGCAGACCAAGGTCACCGCGATCGAACGCGAGCGCCACGCCCAGTTCGGCACACTGGAGGAGCAGCTGCGACGTGCGCAGGAATCCGACGAGGCGCTGCGGGCGACCACGGAGTCGCTCGCCGGAGCGCTGCGCTCGACGGCCACGCGCGGAGTATGGGGCGAGACGCAGCTGCGCCGTGTGGTGGAAGCGGCGGGGCTCACGCGTCACATCGACTTCGACCTGCAGGCGACGATCTCGTCCGACCGGGGCCAGGGTCGGCCCGACATGGTCATCCGCCTCGCCGGCGGCAGCTCGATCGCGGTCGACGCCAAGGTGCCGCTCGACGCGTACCTCGAGGCTTCGGCGCTGTCGGCGGGTGACGCCCAGGAGCCGCAGCGGCGCGCCCTCATGCAGAAGCACGTGAAAGCCGTCCGCGCGCACATCGATGCCCTGGCCAAAAAGGCGTACTGGGCAGGACTCGACGCGAGTCCTGAGTTCGTGATCTGCTTCCTGCCGAGCGAGTCGCTGCTCGCCGCGGCCATCGACGAAGACCCGACACTGCTCGACTATGCGTTCAGCCGACGAGTGGCGCTCGCGTCTCCCGTGAACCTCTGGGCCGTCCTGAAGACCGTGGCTTTCACATGGACGCAGCAGGAGGTGTCGACCGAGGCACGCACGCTGCTCACTCTCGGCACGCAGCTCTACGACCGGTTGGGCACTCTTGCCGGGCATGCCGACGACCTGCGCCGCGCCCTGGAGCGCACGGTCGACAGCTACAACCGCTTCGCCGGCTCGCTCGAGACGCGCGTGCTCGTGACGGCGCGGCAGTTCCCCGGCGTCGACGCCGCGGCTCTCGCATCCGTTCCGGCGGTGACGGAGGGCACGGGACGACGGTTCACCGCTCCCGAGCTGATCGCCGCAGACGAGCACGGGGACGAACCCGTCGCCGAAATGCCAGAAGCCACGGATCACATCGGAGCGGCATCAGTGCGCGCGGACGTGGGCGAGGTACGGGTTCGTCTCGACGAGATCTAGGGCCCACCGACGCTGTGCACCGCCGTCACGCCTGCACTGCGGCCTACGGCGTAGCGCGCGGACGAACTGTCGAGCAGCGCCTCAGGCGATACCGGGTACGCCGCTGAGCAGCAGGATCACAAGGCCACTGGTGGCGAGGAAAGCTCCGATCATCCACCAGGCGCTGATCTCATGGCCCTCGTCGCGGCGGACGCGGAACAGCACGTCAGCGCGGCGAGCCGGATCGGCGATCGCCGCTGGCGGGGTGGTCACGGGCGGGGTGGCTGCGACGCCCGGCTCGGCGTCGGCGCTCACTCGGAGAATTCGCCCGGTGTTCGTCGTGATGATCTTCGTCGCGGCGGCATTCGAGCCGCTCGTGTGCTGCGTTGTCATCCGTTCGCCCTCCTGTG
>NZ_JBLVOH010000070.1:15432-17827 GCF_053543675.1 Microbacterium umsixpiens | reverse complement strand
CTGTGCCTGCGGTGCCTGACGGCTCCGTCCACGGCGACAAACCCAGTGACAATTGTGACACGGCGCTCCGGAAAGCGTGGCTCACGCCACCCCGGCCCTATACCGGCTCGATAACGATGCCGTCGTCGTCGGCCGGGAGAACGCGCCCTCAGAGGGGCCTGTGAATCAGAGCCACTTCGAGACGAGGTGCTCCGAGGCGATGCGCCGGAGGGTCCCGGAAGCACCGCGGAGCACGACGCTCTCCGTGTACACATAGCCCCGCTCGCGGCGGACGCCGGCAACGAGCTGGCCGTCGGTCACGCCCGTCGCGACGAAGATCGTGTTGTTGCCCTGCACCAGGTCGTCGGCCTCGTAGACCCTGTCCATGTCGAGCCCGGCGTCGATCCCGCGCTGACGCTCGTCGTCGTCACGCGGCCACAGGCGCCCCTGGATGTGTCCGCCGAGCGCCTTGATGGCGCATGCCGTGACGATGCCCTCGGGGCTGCCTCCGACGCCGACGCACATGTCGGTGCGCGCATCATGCCGGGCGGCGTTGATCCCACCCGCGACGTCACCGTCGCTCATCAGTCGGGTGCCGGCGCCCGCATCGCGGATCTCCTGGATGAGTTGCTCATGACGCGGACGGTTCAGTACCGACACGACGATCTCGTCGACGGGCTTGTCGAGCGCACCGGCGAGCTTGCGGATGTTCTCGCCGATGGGGAGCCGGATGTCGACGACACCGACGCCTGCGGGCCCCGTGACGAGCTTGTCCATGTAGAAGACGGTGGAGGCATCCAGCATCGTGCCCCGGTCGGACACCGCGATCACGGACAGCGCGTTCTGCCGACCCGCTGCGGTGAGGGAGGTTCCGTCGATGGGATCGACTGCGATGTCGCACAGCGGTCCGCGCCCGGTGCCGACGACCTCGCCGTTGAACAGCATGGGTGCGTTGTCTTTCTCGCCCTCGCCGATGACGACGCGGCCTTGGAAGTCGACGGTGCCCAGGAACGCGCGCATCGCGTCGACGGCCGCCCCGTCGGCGGCCTCCTTCGCGCCTCGACCGATGAAGGGGACCGCGCGGATGGCCGCAGCCTCCGTCGCTCGCACCAACTCCATCGCGAGGTTACGGTCGGGACGAAGAGGGCTCAGATCCGCAGTCAGACTCACCATGCGGTCAGCCTAGCTATCGACGCGAGCGAACAGCCCGGTTTTCCGCCTCCATCCCTCGAAGGAATCGCGATTCTTAACGCCTGGGCACGAGCTGCCGTGCGAGTGGGGCGCCCGACCTTCGATACGACTCCGGTGGCCCCGATAGAGTGGCACCTGTCCCGGCTTCCCTTATCGCAGGAGTTCTCATGCCCGTCGCCACCCCGGATCAGTACGCCGAAATGCTCGACCGCGCGAAGGCCGGCGGCTTCGCGTATCCCGCATTCAACGTCTCGAGCTCGCAGACGATCAACTCCGTCCTCCAGGGGCTGACCGAGGCCGGCTCCGACGGCATCATCCAGGTCACCACGGGTGGAGCCGACTACTTCGCCGGCCACACCGTCAAGGCACGCGCCACCGGCGCTCTCGCCTTCGCCCGCTTCGCCACCGAGGTCGCCAAGAACTACCCGATCACCGTCGCGCTGCACACCGACCACTGCCCGAAGGACGCCCTCGCCGGCTTCGTCGAGCCGCTGATCGCAGCCTCCGAGGACGAGGTCAAGGCCGGCCGCAACCCGATCTTCCAGTCCCACATGTGGGACGGCTCGGCGGTTCCCCTCGCGGAGAACATCGAGATCGCGAAGGACCTTCTCCCCCGCATGAAGAACATCAACGCCATCCTCGAGGTCGAGATCGGCGTCGTCGGCGGCGAAGAGGACGGCGTGCAGCACGAGGGCTCGAACGACGCCCTCTACACGACGTTCGCGGACGTCGATCAGGCTGTGCAGGCCCTCGGTCTCGGCGAGCAGGGTCGCTACATCGCCGCCCTCACGTTCGGCAACGTGCACGGCGTGTACAAGCCGGGTGGCGTCAAGCTGCGCCCGGAACTCCTCGGCGAGATCCAGGCCGAGGTCGCAGCGAAGTACAACACGGGCGCCAAGCCGCTCGATCTGGTCTTCCACGGTGGCTCCGGCTCGACCGACGAGGAGATCGCCCTCGCGGTCGCGAACGGCGTCATCAAGATGAACATCGACACCGACACGCAGTACGCCTACACGCGTGCGATCGCCGACTACATGTTCAAGAACTACGACGGCGTGCTGAAGGTCGACGGCGAGGTCGGCAACAAGAAGCAGTACGACCCCCGCGCCTGGGGCAAGATCGCCGAGTCGGCGATGGCCGCCCGCGTGGTCGAATCGACCCGTCAGCTCGGTTCGTACGGCCAGTCGAAGAGCTGATCCGTCGCGACTTCGATGAGAGATGGCCC
>NZ_JBLVOH010000070.1:7026-15391 GCF_053543675.1 Microbacterium umsixpiens | reverse complement strand
GGGGGGGCCATCTCTCATTTCGCAGCGTGGCGCGGTCGGCCAGCCGGGCAGCCGTCAGCCTCGGCCGCGGCGGATCCGGACGATCGAGATCGCTGCATCGATCAACGCATCGATCACGAGCAGCAACCCGAGGGTCCTGCCCGCTCCCCGCACGCGAGACGTGACCCACGCTCCCGCGGCGAACTCCCCGAACGACAGGGCGAGGCCGACCACGGGACGGCGGCGGAGAGCCTCGCCGAGCCGCGCGAGCGGGCGTTCCCGACGGGTGAGAGGCGTGAATTCCCCGACCCCGGCGATCGCCGTCTCCCGCACCGCGGTCCACCACCCCACCGGCAGGAACCGCCGTTGCGGCCGTGCGGTCGCCCCGCCGAACGCGGCGTCGATCAAGTCCGGCGCGACGCCGAAGGCGGCCAGGAAGGCTCGCTCGCGGGACTCGGCACCGATCACACCACCCAATGCCTCGGGAATCAGTGCGCGGTGGGCGGCATCCACATCGAGCCTGACGGCGGCGGCCAGCTCCAGGAGCTCATCGCGGCTCCCGTCACCCTCGGTGAGCAGTCGACGGTAGATCTCCGCAGTCTCGGGAACACGGATGGCGTCGATGTCGAGCACGGGCAGGGTGTCGCGTTCCGCATCCGTCCAGAACGGCACCGGACCGCCGTTGCCCGCGGTCACCTCGAACCACACGTCGGCGTCCGCGCGATTCAGCTCGATCACGGGCACCTCTGCCCTGGAGGTCGACCAATCACCGGTCGGCTCCGAGGTCTCGAACTGCTGAAGCGACCAGTCGCCGGACTCCCGGTGATCGACGGGCATTCTGCGCGCCGTCGCCAGGATCCTCGCGATGCCGGGGCCGCGGTGCGAGAACGCGGAGACCCTCACCGCCGAAGCCGCGAACAGTGCGGAATCGATCGCGGCATCCTCCGACTCGTCGGCGCCCACCTCGGCCGAATCGTCGATGAGCTCGTCGACCAGTTCCTCCACCGGATCGAAGCCGAACGCCTCGTCCTCATCCACGTCCACGTCCACGTCCAGCCAGAGCGTCAGGCCCTCCGCCTCGAAGGCTGACTTCAGCTCGCTCGTCGACAGGGTCGACTCGACCGTGTCCTCCTCGCTGAGCGTCAGGACGTGGCCGTCGTCCGTCACCGGGATCGCGAGTACGGCCTCCTCCCGGTCATCCCACGCGGCTGTCGCATCGCGCATACCGGCGGGAACACGCAACAGGGAGAGGATGTCTCGGGCCGCTGGCCGAGGGTCGGAGCCGTCGCCACGATCCACGGAGGCGTAGGAGAGCTGGATGCCGAAGCTGTTCTGAAGCATCCTTCGACAGTACGTGCTCCCGCGGCTACTGCCCGACGGTCGCGAGGTAGGCCACGAAAGCCGGGTCGTTCATCATCGGCACCGAGATGCAGATCGTCACGACGATCATCGTCGCCAGCGCACCCGCGATCGGCACCCACCAGCTGATCCGTCGACGCCGCAGACGTCGGATCGACAGCGCCGCCGTGATCGACCATCCGACGGCGAGCACGATGGCCGCGATCGTCCCCCAGATCCGCCCCTGGGCGAAGTTCGTGAACTCCCCCTCGATGCCGAGGATCTTCATCGTCTCGTTCATCACGGTGGGCAGATCGAGATACGACAACCCGGTGATGATGATGTTCACCAGGCCGTAGGCAAGCAGCGCGATGGTCACGAAGCGGTCGACCGGGTGCGGACGTGCCGCCGGGGCGCTCGCGCTCGGATCGGGCACCGTCGGGCCTGCGGCCGGCGATGCCGGCGGGGCGACGACGACCTCGTCGAGGGGCGGCAAGCCGGCGGCTCGCCGCTGCTCCTCGGGCGTGGCGAGTTCGCCGTACTGCGGGCGCTGATCGGTCATCCCGCCATGCTAACCGTCCCGACCCTGGGCGATTCACAGCGAGGGCGCGTGAAAACGATAGCGGCCCCGGAGAAGTGGGGACTTCGCGGGGCCGCGGACGTGAAGCGCTGGGGACGCTTCTCATCCAATTTGATCACCGGCGCTGGGGACGCCTGTGGTGATCAGTAGCGCTGATGCATGCCGCTACTCACCTGATCATAGGAAAACGTGTGCCCGAGCACCAGGGGTCAGACTTCAGATAGTGAACTCCGCGCCGTCGGAACCCGCGTCGAGGTTGTCGGCGCCGAGTTGCAGCGAGAGCCGTCTGGCCGTTCGCTGCAGCGTCGCCACCAGCTCGCTGTCCACCACTGCGCGGTCGGCCGGCAACGAGATCGCGAGCGACGCGGTGACGCCGGGGGCGATGACCGGCACCGCCACACAGGTCGCGCCGATCACATACTCCTCATGATCCACCGCCCATCCGGGCGAGTGCTCCAGATGGGTCAGCAGTGTCGTGCGGTCGCTGATCGTGCGCGGCGTGAGCTCCTCCAGGCGATGTCGGGAGAGGTAGTCCAGTCGCTCATCATCGGGCAGGTCCGCCAGGATCTGCTTCCCCAAAGCCGTCGCGTGCGCGCTCGACTGCAGTCCGACCCACAGCTCCACCCTCGGGTTGCGCACCGCGTCGACGATGTCGACCAGGTGCATCTCTCCATCAGCGAACCGGGAGAGGTACGCGGTCGCCCCCACATCCTCCGTCACGTCCCGGAGGGCGGCTCGGACTCGAGCCAGGAAGACGCCCCGCGAGTCGATCTGCTGCTGGAACGAGGGGAACCGGGTCCCGAGCACCAATCCGTCGGGTTCGGAGCTCAGATACCCCTCATGGACGAGGGTGCGCACGAGATTGTATGTCGTGCCCGGCGTCAATCCCGTGATCGCCGCCAGCATCTTGGTCGGAAGCGGCCGAGGCGAGTTGGCGACGATGTCGACCAGTCGCAGCGCGCGCTGTACCGACCCGATGAGGGTCGGCTCCGCTTCCGCGGCGCTCAACGCTACGCGCCTCCTCCAGTGGCGCGACCGCCGAGTGCACGATCGTCACGCTGACCGGAAGCATCGTGTCGAAGTTCCTTGGGCAGGGAGAACATGAGGTCCTCCTCTGCGGTCTTGACCTCTTCGACATCACGGTACCCGGCGTCGCCGATCGCATCCAGTACCTCGCGCACCAGTACCTCGGGCACGGATGCACCACTCGTGACGCCGACGGTCTCGACGCCGTCGAGCCACTCCTGCTGGATCTCCTCCGCGTAGTCGACGCGGTAGGCGGCCTTCGCGCCGTACTCGAGCGCGACCTCGACGAGGCGCACGCTGTTGGAGGAGTTCGACGAGCCGACGACGATCACGAGGTCGGCACCGGCCGCAACCTTCTTGATCGCGACCTGCCGGTTCTGCGTGGCGTAGCAGATGTCATCGGACGGCGGATTGTGCAGCTCGGGGAAGCGCGTGCGGAGGCGATTCACCGTCTCCATCGTCTCGTCGACCGAGAGCGTGGTCTGCGAGAGCCAGACGACCTTGTTGGGGTCCTTCACGACGACGGTGTCTGCCTCTTCCGGGGAGTTCACGACCGTGACGTGCTCCGGGGCCTCGCCTGCCGTCCCCTCGACCTCTTCATGACCCTCGTGACCGATGAGCAGGATCTCGAAGTCGTCGCGGGCGAAGCGCACGGCCTCGCGGTGGACCTTGGTGACCAGAGGGCAGGTCGCATCGATCGCGTGCAATCCACGATCCGATGCGGCGTTGACGACCGCCGGGGAGACGCCGTGCGCACTGAAGACGACGTGCGCGCCCTCGGGGACCTCGTCGACCTCTTCGACGAAGATCGCGCCCTTCTCCTCGAGCTCGGTCACGACATGGATGTTGTGCACGATCTGCTTGCGCACATAGACCGGGGCGCCGTAGCGTTCGAGCGCCTTCTCGACGGCGACGACGGCGCGGTCGACGCCGGCGCAGTATCCGCGCGGCGCGGCGAGCAGGACCCGCTTGCGTCCGGCCACCGGGTTATCCTGAAGCCGTCCGGCCGCCGCACGAACACGTGGGAGACGGGGGACGGGGAGATGCACGGCAGTCGAAGTCACCCTTGGATTCTACCGCCGCGCGGCTGTGCGGGGCCGGAGAGACCAGGGTCAGGAACGGGAGCGGATGACAGTCTTCGAAGCGACGGCGGGCCAGGGTGAGACGCCGCCCGCCGATTCGGTCGCCCCTCGCGATTCCACAGCCGATGCCCCCACCTCGGTCACGAGGCTCAACGCGACGATCCGCGACTTCATCGCCCGCTGGAACACGGTCTGGGTCGAGGGTGAGATCACGTCCTGGAACGTTCGCGCCGGCAACGTCTTCGCACGGCTGAAGGACACCCGCTCGGACGCGCAGATCTCGATCCGCGTGTGGTCGAGTGTGCGCGGACGCATCCCGTCCGACATCGGCATCGGCGATCACGTCGTCGTGGCGGTGAAGGCCGACTACTTCGTCAAAGCCGGAGACTTCAGCTTCGCGGTCTCCGCGATGAAGCACGTGGGGCTCGGCGATCAGCTCGAGCGTCTCGAGAAGCTCCGTGTGCAGCTGCGTCAGGAGGGCCTGTTCGACCCGGCCCGGAAGAAGCGCCTGCCGTTCCTCCCGCACGTCATCGGGCTGATCACCGGCGAGCGCTCGGACGCCGAGAAAGACGTGCACCGCAACGCCGAGCTGCGCTGGCCGCAGGTGCGCTTCCGCACCGAGTACGCCGCCGTGCAGGGTGATCGCTGTGTGCCCGACACCCTGGCGGCCCTCGCGAAATTGGACGCGGACCCCGAGGTCGACGTCATCATCATCGCCCGCGGCGGCGGTGACCCGCAGACGCTCCTCGGCTTCAGCGACGAGCGCCTCGTGCGGGCGGTGTCCGCGGCGACCACCCCCGTCGTCAGCGCGATCGGACATGAGAACGACCACCCGCTCCTCGACGATGTCGCCGACCTCCGCGCATCCACCCCGACGGATGCGGCGAAGCGCGTGGTACCCGACGTCGGAGAGCAGCGGGCTCTGATCGCGCAGCTGAGATCCCGCGCGACGTCGCGCCTCACGCAGCGCCTCACGCACGACATCGCACAGCTCGAGCAGCTCCGCTCCCGCCCGGTCCTGCGCTCCCCCGCGCCGATCATCGACGCGCGTGCTCAGGAGCTGTGGCTCCTGCTGTCCCGTGGCCGCGACAGTCTCACCCGGCAGCTGGACCTCGCCGGACGTCGCACCAGCGAGCTGCGCGCCTCCCTGCGGGCGCTCTCCCCCGCGGCGACCCTGGCTCGCGGCTATGCGATCGCGCACCTCGAGGGCGGCGTGATCCTTCGCGATGCGGCGGATGCGCCGGCAGGCAGCGCCCTGACGATCACGGTCGATCGTGGATCGGTGGCTGCCCGCTCGGAGGGCCAGATCCCTGAGAACGACTGAGCCGGGCCGACACGACGCACGACGTAGGATGGAGGGGTGAGCGCCCTGAACGACATCCCCGTGGAGACGCTGTCGTTCGAGGCAGCCCGTGACGAGCTCGTGAAGGTCGTCGCCGAGCTCGAACAGGGCTCTCCGACCCTCGAGCACTCGCTCGCCCTCTGGGAGCGCGGCGAGGCGCTGGCCGCTCGCTGCGAGGAGTGGCTGCTCGGCGCGAAACGCCGTCTGGATGCCGCTCGCGCGGCCGCGTCGGACGACGAGACTCCTGGCGGCGACGCATGAGCAAGCAGCCTCCGATCATCGCCGAGCTCGGACGCCCGGAGACGCCGGACGAGACCGCCGCCCGTAAGGCGGCGTCGAGCAAGGCCTACCGATCCAGCCAGACCTTCCGCAACCTCATCGCGGCGCTGCTGGTCACAGTGGCCGTCGTCGCCGTCATCATCTTCGCGGTGCCCCGGGGCGAGCCTGTCGAACGCAAGCCGCTCGACGTCGCGGCCGTGGCCGAAGGCGTGGAGTCCTCGATGGAGCGCCCCGTCCTCATCCCCGAGCTCGGCACCTTCTGGCGCGCGAACAATGCGGAGATGCAGGGTGGCGCCACGGTCGTCTGGGAAGTGACGCTCGCGCCGAAATCCGACACCGAGCGCGGCTTCGTCAAGGTCGCGCAGGCCTTCGACGCCGACGCGTCCTGGGCACCGCAGCGACTGAACGGCATCGCACCCACGGACACGGTGCGCATCGGCGGACTCGACTGGGACGTCTACAAGCCCGGCAGCGCCGAGTCCAACGCGAACGTCACCTACGCCATCGGCACTCAGGCGGGTGACGACTACATCCTGCTCTACGGCGCGCGCTCTGCAGACTCCACCGCGGAACTCGCAGAATCCCTCATCCCGCAGATCCACGACATCTCGGAGGCCTCATGACGCACCCCCTGACCCCGGCCGCAGCCTGGCAGCAGATGCAGGAGGGCAACCGCCGTTTCGTCGCGGACGAACCGCGTCACCCGAACCAGGATGTGCTCCGACGCAAAGACCTGGCGGCGGCGCAGCACCCCGTCGCCACACTGTTCGGCTGCTCGGACTCACGTCTCGCCGCGGAGATCATCTTCGACCTCGGCCTCGGCGACCTGTTCGTCGTCCGCAACGCCGGCCAGGTCATGGGTGAATCGATCGTCGCGAGCCTCGAGTACGCGGTCGCGGTGCTCGAAGTGCCCCTGATCGTGGTGCTCGCCCATGACTCCTGCGGCGCGGTTCGCGCGGCGATCGACGGCACCGCGATCGACGCCGCTCCTCTGCCGCCGCACATCTGGAAGCTGATCGCCCCGATCGTCCCCGCCGCGCGGAAGGTCCTGGCAGAGAGCGGCGGCGGCACCGTCGCCGACATCGACTCGGAGCTCGTCGGCATCGAGCATCTGCGCAACACCGTGCGCGACCTGCTGCAGTCGTCCGAGATCATCAGCAACGCCGTCGCCGAAGGCCGTCTGGGCATCGTCGGCGCCAACTACCGTCTGGCCGAGGGCGAGGCGGTGCCCGTCATCACGGTCGGGCTCGACACCGACGTCACCAAGGGGATCGACCCCGAAACCAAGGAGGGTTCTGAATGACCGACACCGACCAGCGCAGCGGCGAGAATGCGCAGGGCTACCGGATCGAGCACGACACCATGGGTGAGGTGCGGGTGCCCGTGAACGCGCTCTACGGGGCGCAGACGCAGCGCGCCGTCGAGAACTTCCCGATCTCGGGCAAGGGCCTCGAATCGACGCAGATCGCCGCCCTCGCCCGGATCAAGAAGGCTGCAGCGCTCGCCAACAAGGAACTCGGCACGCTCGACGGCGCCATCGCCGACGCGATCGCCCAGGCCGCCGACCAGGTGGCCTCCGGCGCGCACGACGGCGAGTTCCCGGTCGACACCTACCAGACCGGTTCCGGCACGTCGTCGAACATGAACATGAACGAGGTGCTGGCCACCCTCGCAACCGGCATCCTCGGTTCGGCCGTGCACCCGAACGACCACGTGAACGCCTCGCAGTCCTCGAACGACGTGTTCCCGACGTCGGTGCACATCGCCGTGACGCAGGCCCTCATCGACACACTCATCCCCGCGCTCGACCACCTCGCCGTGGCCCTCGAGGCGAAGGCGGAACTGTGGAAGGACGCGGTCAAGTCCGGCCGCACGCACCTCATGGACGCCACGCCCGTGACCCTCGGCCAGGAGTTCGGCGGCTACGCCCGTCAGATCCGCCTCGGCATCGAGCGCGTGCAGTCGGCCCTCCCGCGCGTCGCCGAGGTTCCCCTGGGCGGCACCGCCGTGGGCACCGGCATCAACACGCCCCTCGGCTTCCCGCAGAAGGTCATCGCGCTGCTCGCGGCCGAGACCGAGCTGCCCATCACCGAGGCGAAGGATCACTTCGAGGCGCAGGCCAACCGTGACGGCCTGGTCGAGGCCTCCGGCGCTCTGCGGACGATCGCCGTCTCGCTCACCAAGATCAACAACGACCTGCGGTGGATGGGCTCCGGCCCCAACACGGGTCTCGGCGAACTGCACATCCCCGACCTCCAGCCCGGCTCCTCGATCATGCCCGGCAAGGTCAACCCGGTCGTCCCCGAGGCCGTGCTGATGGTGTGCGCGCGCGTGATCGGCAACGATGCGACCGTCGCCTGGGCCGGAGCATCCGGTTCGTTCGAGCTCAACGTCGCGATCCCGGTGATGGGCACGGCGGTGCTCGAGTCGATCCGTCTGCTGTCGAACGCCTCGCGCGTGCTCGCCGACAAGACCATCGACGGCCTGCAGGCGAACGTCGAACGCGCCGCCGCTTTCGCGGGCATGAGCCCGTCGATCGTCACCCCGCTGAACAAGCTCATCGGCTACGAGGCTGCCGCGAAGATCGCCAAGCACTCGGTCGCCAAGGGCATCACCGTGCGCGACGCCGTGATCGACCTCGGCTACGTCGAGCGCGGTGACCTCACTCTCGAGCAGCTCGACGAGAAGCTCGACCTGCTGTCGATGACGCACCCGGGCTGACCCGCACGAAACGACGGA
>NZ_JBLVOH010000070.1:5858-7006 GCF_053543675.1 Microbacterium umsixpiens | reverse complement strand
GTTTCCAGTCCACAAATGCATGACCGTGTTCCGGGTGCATGAGAACCCAACAGGAACATTCATGCATCTGGCAAGAACTCATGCGGATGGTGCGGGTCAGACCCGCGCACGGCCGAGTGCTGCCATCACGGCCGCCACAACCACATCCCAGGTGTGCAGGATCATCGCGTAGTCGAAGCGAAGCGTCTCGAACCCGAGGCGTGATGCCGCGGCATCGCGCATGAGATCCCGGTGACGCTGACTCGGTCCGTCGTGGTTCTCCCGACCGTCAGCTTCCAGAATCACCCGCCCCTCGATGACGAAGTCGACTCGTCCGACTCCTGCGACTGCGACCTGCGTTCGCACCTCGACTCCGATGAGGTGGAGCCTCAGCCGTACCAGCGATTCCAAGCCGCTCTCCGCATCGGGCCGCGCAAGATCGACGAGCCAGCGCGCGGAAGCAGGAAGAGCCGCCCGGACCCTCGCGCGTGCCGCGGCTGTAAGCATCCGCTTGTTCCATGCCGACTCGAATGCAGCGAAGAAGAACTCCTCGCCATAGCAGGCGAATGCGTGCAGAAGCGCGACATCGATCGGAGCGATTCCGATATCCATACGTCCTGGGGTGAAGTGGGCGACGCAGCCGCACCGCTCCGGATGATGACGTCGACCACCGAGACCCATCCACACGTGCACCTCTTTCGGCATCTCGAGCGTCCACACTTCTCGAGCGCGCAAAGCTCCACCGCACGTGAGGGCGCCACCGTGCGCTGCTGCCGAGACCACTTCCGGTGCGGCGTCAACCGACGCGAAAACCCCGGGCCGCACCCGAACGATACGTCCGGCCCTGCACTCGACGCCCAGCCGCGAACGCGAGCAGCCGAACGCCTGAAGTCGGGTGCCGCGCGCGACCCCTCCGAAGTGCCCGAGGACGGAGCCGACGTCGATCATCGTCTCATCCTGGATGCACGTGACCATTGCTCTCGCACGCCGGAGCGCAATCCGTGGAATCACGTTTCTCAAACCACGGCTGTGCAGTCCCGGACCACCCGGCCCGCCCCCGGATGCATGAGGATTGCACGAACGCAGGATGTCCAGCGCCCGAACGGTCATGCATCCGGGCGCCACTCATGCATTCGGCGAAAGGCGAGACCCCGCGCACACGACGAGGG
>NZ_JBLVOH010000070.1:649-5829 GCF_053543675.1 Microbacterium umsixpiens | reverse complement strand
CCCTCGTTTCCGGTCGTCAGCTGAGCTCTCCGCCCTCCAGGAGCTCGGTGACGAGGGCGGCGATGGCCGAGCGCTCGGAGCGCGTCAGGGTGACATGTCCGAAGAGCTCATGCCCCTTCAGTGTCTCGATGACACTGGCGATCCCATCGTGCCGGCCGACGCGGAGGTTGTCCCGCTGACCGACGTCGTGGGTGAGGATGACCCGCGAGTTCTGTCCCATGCGGCTCAGCACGGTGAGCAGCACGTTCCGCTCGAGGGATTGGGCCTCATCGACGATCACGAAGGCGTCGTGCAGAGAGCGTCCACGGATGTGCGTGAGGGGCAGCACTTCGAGCAGTCCGCGCTCGACGACCTCTTCGATGACGTTGCCGGAGACGACCGAGCCGAGTGTGTCGAACACCGCCTGCCCCCAGGGGCCCATCTTCTCGCCCTGGTCGCCGGGCAGGTAGCCGAGCTCCTGGCCGCCGACCGCGAACAGCGGCCGGAACACGATGATCTTCTTCTGCTGCTGGCGCTCCAATACGGCCTCGAGCCCGGCGCACAGTGCGAGCGCCGACTTGCCGGTTCCCGCGCGACCGCCCAGGGAGACGATGCCGACCTCCTGGTCGAGCAGCAGGTCGATCGCGATCCGCTGCTCCGCCGAACGGCCGTGCATGCCGAAGATGTCGCGGTCGCCGCGCACCAGGCGGAACTCGCCGTCACCCGTGACGCGCCCGAGAGCGGATCCGCGCTCGGAGTGGATGATCAGCCCCGTGTTCACCGGGATCCCCCGAGCCTGGTCGCTGATACCGACTTCGCTCTCGTAGAGGTCGCTGATGTCGTCGCCGGAGAGGTCGAGCGTCGCGATGCCGGTCCATCCGGAGTCCACCGCCTGCTCGGCGAGGTACTCCTCGGCCCGGAGCCCCAGCGATGCGGCCTTCACGCGCATCGGCAGGTCCTTCGAGACGATCGTGACGTCCTGGCCGTCCTGCGCGAGGTGCATCGCGACCGAGAGGATGCGGGTGTCGTTGTCGCTGAGCCGGATGCCGGCGGGGAGTACCGAGGAGTCGGTGTTCGCCAGCTCGACGCGGAGCGTGCCGCCCTCCCCGACCTCGACCGGGAAGTCCAGGCGGCCGTGCTCGATGCGCAGGTCGTCGAGGTGCCGCAGCGCCTGCCTTGCGAAGTATCCGATCTCCGGGTCGTGACGCTTGCCCTCCAGCTCCGTGATCACGACGACCGGGACGACGACCGAGTGCTCGGCGAAACGGAAGAACGCCTGCGGATCGCTCAGCAGAACGGAGGTGTCGAGCACGTAGGTGCGCAGATCCTGATCCGGATCGGCGGACGACGATGCCCGGCTCGACGTCTTACGGGTGGACTGCTGCGCGGTGCTGGTGGCCTGCTGCGCTGTACGTGTGGTCATGACCCACTCCCGACCCGGGGAATCCCGGCTATTCGAACGAGTCGACCAGGGGGTCACGAGCCGCGAACCTGAGGCCGACCCGAACGGGCGCCTTGCCCGATGCCTAGAACGTACGACCGCCCAGGGGATTAACCCGAACTCGACACGCCAGGGATTCGTTACGCGCTGATGAACGTCTCGTTGCCGAACGCGTGCAGGGCGTCGTCGAGGAGCTCGAAAGTGGCAGCATCCGTACCCGCGTGCGGGGCGACCCGCACCGAAGCACCTCGGGCAGTCACGACGATTCCTGCGTTGGCGAGCGCTGCGGCGAGGCGTGCAGGTTCCTCCGGTGCCAGCGCGACGATGCCGGCCCGCTCCACGCGCTCGCGCGGCGAACTCACCTCGATCCCATGGCGGTCGGCGATCTCGATGACACGGTCGACGTTCTCGGCGAGCCGCTCCTCGATGGCGGCGACCCCGGCATCGCGCATGTCCCGCACGCCGATCGCGAGGCGCCCGGCAGCGAGGGTGTCCGGCTGGCTGACCGTGTAGGCGCTCGCGGATGCCGCCGGCCCCGGCAGCTCATCGACGAACAGTCCGGTCGCCGTCGTTCCGGTGATCCCGGACAGCACGGGGACGATCCGCTCCCGTGCACGCGGCGCGAACCAGGCGAAGGCGCTGCCCCTGCCCGCACGCAACCACTTGTATCCGTGTCCGACGACCACGTCGGCGGCCGCGTAGTCCACGTCGATCACGCCGAACGACTGCACCGCGTCGACGATGAGCAGGCGGTCGGGGCCGATGACGTCACGCAGTGCGGCGAGGTCGGCCCGGTATCCGGTGCGGAAGTCGACGTGACTCACTGCCAGCGCGACGACCTCGTCGTCGAGCGCCTCGGCGACTGCCTCCGGCGTCACGCGTCCGTCGTCGGGCGTGATCCACCGGGGCGATACCGCGCGGTCCGATGCGGTCGCGGCCCGCTCGATCGTCAGGCTGACGCTGGGGAACTCCGCCGTGCTCGCGATGATCGCCCCGGAGATGCCGTACAGCGCGTGCATGAGTCCGTGCGTCGACGAGGGCTGCAGGGTGACGTCGGCGGCGTCTGCGCCGAGGAGCTCCGCGACGAGCGCCTGCGCCTGACCGACGCGCTCGGCGACCAGCGACAGGGAGGAGGGGCGTCCGCTTCCCAGGAGGTCGGCATCGGCGAAGACCTCTTCGCGCACGGAGGGGGACAGCGGACCGAATGCTGCCCAGTTCAGGTAGCCGGACTCGTTGTCGAAAGTGTCGACGTAGTCCTGGAAAGTGCTCACTGCGTCATTGTGGCACGGTGCCGGTCGCACCGCCTCCGGCTTCAGCGACCGAACCGTCGGTCGCGATCCGCGAAGTCGCGGATGGCGCGGAGGAAGTCGACCTGTCGGAGATCGGGCCCGAGGGCCTCGACGAAATAGAACTCGCTGTGAGCGCTCTGCCAAAGCAGGAAGTCGCTCAGCCGCTGCTCACCGCTCGTGCGGATGACGAGGTCCGGGTCCGGCTGTCCCCCGGTGTAGAGGTGTTCCCCGATCATCTCCGGGGTGAGGTGGGCGGCGAGATCCTCCATCGTGCCGCCCGATGCCTCGTGCTTGGTGATGATGCTGCGAACGGCGTCGACGATCTCGTTGCGGCCGCCGTAGCCGACGGCGAGATTCACGTGGAGTCCGCTGTGGTCTTTGGTGCGCGCTTCGGCGTCGGCGAGCACTCTGGCGAGTTCGGGCGGCAGGATGTCGGAGCGTCCGACGTGCTTGACCCGCCAGTTGCCCTCCTGAGAGAGCGCCTCCGCCAGCTCGGCGATGATCTCGATGAGGTCGGCGAGCTCCACGGAGTCCCGCTTTCGCAGGTTGTCACTGGAGAGCAGATACAGCGACACGACGCGCACGCCGAGCTCGTCGCACCAGCCGAGGAACTCACGCATCTTCGCAGCCCCGGCCCGGTGGCCTTCTGCCGCGCTGTCGAACCCGAGCTGGCGCGCCCATCGCCTGTTGCCGTCGATCATCATCGCGACGTGATGCGGGACGGAAGCGGGATCGAGGTGGCGACGCAGCCGACTGGTGTAGAGCCGATACAGCGGCCCTCGCACCGGATTCTCGCGTGATATCACCTCCCTACGCTACCGTGCCCCGGCTTTCGCCACGGTGTGCGGATGCTGAGGATCATGTGCTCGTCGAGGTATGCGCGTCGGCTTAGAGTGAGCACGTGAGCACTCCCGAACAGTCCGGTCCCGACGTCCCCGAGCTCCCGCTGCACGCTGCCGGGGAAGTCGATGCCGCGGTGGAGATCCGACCCACGTGGCGAGGGTGGATCCACGCGGGCACCTTCCCGGTGGCGGTGGTCGCCGGCGCGATCCTGATCCTCGTCGCCGACGGGGCCGCAGCGAAATGGGCCTCCGCGGTCTTCATGGTCACGTCCATGCTGCTGTTCGGCAACTCGGCGCTTTACCACCGGTTCGACTGGAAGCCGAAGGTCAAGGTGCTCCTGAAGCGGATCGATCACGCGAACATCCTGCTGCTGATCGCCGGCACCTACACGCCGCTGGCCGTGCTCGCGCTGCCGCCTGCGAAGGGAGTGCTGCTCCTCTGCCTCGTCTGGGGAGGGACCCTCGTCGGCATCCTCTTCCGCGTCTTCTGGATCAACGCCCCCCGCTGGCTGTACGTCGCGCTGTATCTGCTGCTCGGCTGGGCGGCGGTGATGTACATCGGCGACCTTCTCGCGGCGAACGTCGCGATGATGGTGCTCGTCATCGTCGGCGGGCTCCTGTACACGGGCGGCGCGGTCGTCTACGCGCTCAAGAAGCCGAATCCCTGGCCCGGCCACTTCGGCTTCCACGAGATCTTCCACGTGTGCACCGTGCTCGCGTTCCTGTGCCATTGGACCGCGTGCCTGCTCATCGCCCTCGCACCGCTGTCGCCCTCGCTCGGCGCTCCGTAGTCACCCGTCGGCCTGGGCTCGCTCGGGCGCTCCGGCGCCCTGGGGCACTCAGCGTGCCGGCGGTTCTTCGCCCTCGTCGCGGGCGCCGGCGCCGTCGATCTCGGTCGATCCCGTCGTGCTCGTGTCGCCTTGGGCTCCGAAGGCGGCGCGTGCGGCTTCCTCGGCGTCGAGTTCCTCGCGCACCTCGTCGCGGTACCGGACGCGGCGGATCCGACGATTCATGTCCCAGATGAGCAGGATCACGGCGATCACGATCACCACGATCACGGCGAAACCGATGAACCCGGGGGTGACGGCCTCCGGCTTCACCGTCATGGACGGTGTCGGCATCGGGGTCTCGGTCAGAGCGAGCATGAATCGGCCTTTCGTACGCAGGTCGCATAACCTGGTACCACCAGCCTAACGACCGGGAAGACCCACCTGTGACGACCGCACAAGAGCTCGACGAACGCTATGGACGAACCCGACGGCGGCGGTGGCCGTGGATCGCCGGCGGCGGCCTCGCGCTGCTCGTGGTCGGTGCGTTCAGCTGGATGACCGTCGCGCAGTCCATGGCCTCCGTCGACGCCGACGATCTGGGCTTCACGCTCGTCGATGAGTACTCGGTAGAAGTGAGCTTCCAGGTCACCGGCGTGCAGGGCCGGGACGTCGTCTGCGCCCTCGAAGCCCTCGATGAGGAGTTCGGCGTGGTCGGCTGGAAGATCGTCGAGATCCCCGCCGGGGACAGTCACTCACAGGCGAAGTCGGTCACCATCCCGACGGTCGCCGAGGCCACGACAGGTTTGGTGAACACCTGCTGGGTCGCCTAGACTCGTGGCAGACATACGACGCCCCCGGC
>NZ_JBLVOH010000070.1:0-562 GCF_053543675.1 Microbacterium umsixpiens | reverse complement strand
GGGGGCCTCTTGGCATATCCCCCGCAGCATGCCGGAGGGATCCCGAAAGAAGGAGCTTCGCCATGTCCACCGATGCTCAGGTTCCCTTCCTCACGCAGGAGGCTTACGACCGGCTCGTCGCCGAGCTGGAGCACCTGTCGACCGTGGGTCGCGATGAGATCGCCAAGCGCATCGAGGCGGCCCGCGAAGAAGGCGACCTCAAGGAGAACGGCGGATACCACGCCGCGAAGGATGAGCAGGGCAAGCAGGAGGCCCGCATCCGCACCCTCGAGGCTCTGCTGAAGACCGCCAAGGTCGGCGAGGCTCCCGCCAGCCGCGGGATCGTCGAGCCCGGCACCGTCGTCACGGCTCTCGTCGCCGGCGGCGAAGAGGTCTTCCTCCTCGGCAGTCGGGAGATCGCGGTCGGCAGCGACCTCGACGTCTACAGCGAGGCCAGCCCGCTCGGTCAGGCCATCCTCGGCCTCAAGGTCGGCGAGAAGTCGGCCTACGAGGCGCCCAACGGGCGTTCCATCAGCGTGGAGATCGTGAACGTCGAGACTTACGCGGGCTGACCACCCACGCC
>NZ_JBLVOH010000069.1:52262-55912 GCF_053543675.1 Microbacterium umsixpiens | reverse complement strand
CGCGTCCGCGACCTCCCCGGACGCGCGGTTCCGCAACGGCATCCGCACCTGACCTCCGGACTCGACGGGCTCGCCGGCGACCACCGCGTCGACCACATCGGCGCCGAAGTCGAGAGACTCCAGAGCCAGCACCTCGGGGCCGCGCTCGACCACGACCGAGCCGCGCACGGCGTCGACGCGAGGATCGGGGCTCGTCGTGCGCGCGACGAGAGGCAGCGTCAGCTCGACGACATCACCGGTGCGGAAGGCGCGGCGCACTTCGACCGTGCCGGGAGCGGCCGGATGCTGCGCGCTCTCGCCGTCGGCGTCGACCCGCACCGTCGCGCCCTCTGCCCACGCCGGCACCCGCAGGGTGAGCGTGAACTCGGCGTCGTCCGCGATCGTCACGCGGATGCCGCCGTCGGCCGGGTATCCGGTCGCGACGTCGAGCGCGATCACGCGTCCGTCGGGCAGCGTGGTGCGCACGGATGCCGGTGCGTACTGATGCAGCTGCACGCCCTCGTCGTCGGCCGTCGCGACATAGGCCGCGAGGCTCGCGAAGGTGCGCGCCACGTTGGGCGGGCAGCAGGAGACCTCGAACCACGGCGCGCGCAACGACGAGGAAGCACGCTTGGACGTTCCCTCCGGATCGGCCGGTACCCCCGGAACACGCTGGTGCAGGGTGTTCGCGTAGTAGAACGCCCGACCGTCCGGCGCGGGAGACGTCGCGACGACGTTGAAGAGGGTCCGCTCGATGAGGTCGGCGTGCCGGGTGTCGCCGGTCGCGAGCAGCAGCCGCCACGAGAACATGATCGACCCGACTCCGGCACACGTCTCGGAGTACGCGCGATCCGAAGGCAGCTCCCAGTCGGCGCCGAACGCCTCGTCCTGGTGGTGCGATCCCTGACCGCCGGTCACATAGGTGCGGCGCTTGACCGTGCGGTCCCACTGCCCGCGCAACGCGTCGAGCAGTGCATCGTCGGAGAGCTCGACCGCGACGTCGGTGGCTCCGGAGGCCAGGTAGTTCGCGCGCACGGCATGCCCGCGCAGGGCATCAGCTGCCCGCACCGGCACGTCGTCCTGGAAGTACTCCTGGCCCCATTCGATCTCGGCGAGCGACCCGCGGCCGTGCCGTTCGACGAACAGGGCCGCCTGGTCGATGAAGCGCTGTTCCCCGAGCGCCCGTCCCAGCTCGGCGAGTCCGACCTCGACCTCGGCGTGACCGCAGATCGCGTCGCGGCCGTCGGCGCCGAACTCGCCGCAGACGAGCTCGGCCGCGCGTCGGGCGACCGCGACGAGTCCGTCGTCGGCATCCGGCCGGGTGCGGTGCCGAGCGACCGCCGCCTGGAAGAGGTGTCCGAGGCAGTACAGCTCGTGGCCCCACTCCAGATCCGACCAGCGCTCGCCCTGCCCCGGGCGCCCGAACTGCGTGTTCAGATAGCCGTCGGTCTCCTGCGCGGCAGCCACCCGCGAGACCACGGCGCGGAAACGCTGCTCGAGCGGGGCATCGGTCGCGGCATCCGTCCGTCCGATCTCCCAGGCGAGGGCCTCGAGGTACTTGTAGATCTCGGAATCCGCGAACTCCCGCCCGCGGCGCCCCTCGGGCAGTGTGCCCGCGGCGGCGAGATCGAAGTTGGGCAGCCAGCCCTCCGACTCCAGGCGCGATTCGATGTGGTCGAGGGTCGCAGTGCCGTTGACGGCCTGGCGTTCGCCCCAGATTCCGCCCGTGATGCGCACGTCGTCGAGGCCGAGGGGGCGCAGGCGCCCGCGCGTGGGAACCACCGGAGCAGCCGGTGCAGTGGTGTCGAACATCGTCATCCCTTGAAGGCGCCGGACATGAAGCCGCGCACGTAGTGTCGTTGGAGGATCAGGAACAGCACGATGCAGGGGAGCGCCAGCACGACGACTCCCGCCTCGGTGGCGCCGTAGTCGACGACACCCTGCACCTGCCCGCGGAGGTTCGCGACCGCGAGCGGCAGTGTCATGCGGTTCGAGTCGTTGATGAGGATCAGCGGCGCCATGAAGTCGTTCCATGCCGTGAGGAACGCGAACAGCCCGACGGTGACGAGTCCGGGCTTGACCGCCGGGAGCAGCACCCGCCACAGGGCGCCCCAGCTGGAGCATCCGTCGACCATCGCCGCCTCGTCCATCTCGCGCGGGATCGATTCGAAAGAGATGCGCATCATGAACATCGAGAACGGCAGCTGGAACATGGTGATCACGAGTGCGACGCCCACCAGCGAGTTCTGCAGGCCGACCGCGTTGAGGATCACGTACAGCGGGATGAGCAGGGTCGCGTACGGCACCATCAGGATCGCGAGGGTCAGCAGGAACAGCGCGTTCTTACCCGGGAACGAGAACCGGGCGAAGGCGTAGCCGCCGAGCAGCGAGATGAACAGGGTCAGGGCGACCGTGAGCACGGAGACGAACAGCGAGTTGCCGAGGTAGACCCAGATGCCCGCCTGGTACTCGCCGAGGGCGGCATAGTTGCCGAACCCCCAGCCGTCGGTCTGGCTCGTGCCCGCCATCGGGCTGACCGACGAGACGCCGGTCCAGATGAGCGGGTAGAGGAAGATCACCGCGAGGGCGGTCGTGAACACCCAGTACGGGATGCCGAAGACGATGCGGGCCGCTGTGGAGCGGTATCGGGGCGCTGTCGGCTGGTGGTCCGGCGCGACGATGCTGCGGGTCAGTGTCTGAGACATGCGGGTCAGCTCTCATCCGGACGCCGGAAGGCGCGCAACTGGAAGACGTTGATGACGATGAGCGCGAGGAGCACGATCACCGAGAGGGCGCCGGCGATGCCGAGGCTGTTCTGCCCCTGGAAGGCCACGTTGTAGATCAGCTGCACGACCGTCATCGTGCTGTTGTCGGGGCCGCCCTTGGTGAGGATGTAGAACTGCTCGAACGCGAGCAGCGACCCGGTCACGCACATCACGGTCGTGAGCGCGAACGTCGGCTTCAGCAGGGGGACCGTGATGTAGCGGAAGGTTTGCCAGCGGCTCGAGCCGTCGATGCGCGCGGCTTCGTAGATGTCGTCGGGGATGCCCTGCAGTCCCACGAGCATCAGCAGCATGTAGAAGCCGGCGAAGCGCCACACGATGAGGAAGATCGTCGACCACAGTGCGCCGTCGGGGGTGCCGAGGAAGGTGATGCCCCACGACTTCATGAGTCCGGCGAAGGGTCCGGCGATGGGGGAGTACAGCACATAGAAGAGCAGCGAGGCGGATGCCAGGCCCAGGGCGCTCGGAATCAGGAACGCCGTGCGCAGGAGGCCCTTCCAGCGGGTCGACTCCTGCACGAGCAGCGCGAGCCCGAGACCCAGGCCGATCAGGAGCACGGTGGTGATGACCGTGTATAGCAGGGTGAAGCGGATGCTGTCCCAGAAGAGGCGGTGATTGACGGCATCCACGTAGTTCTCGGGGAAGTTCAACCCCTGGTTCCCGCTGAGCAGCGGCCAGTCGGATGCCGACATCTGCAGCACGAGGATCAGCGGGACCACGAAGAGCAGCGCCACGAAGATCGCGGTGGGGGCGGCGTACAACCACCCCTGCACGGGGCCGCCGAATCCGGTGCGCGCGCGTCGGCGGCGCAGCGGGGGTGCGGTCGAGGTCATCGGGTTCTCTTTCGTCGGAGGCTGTCGCTTTGTCGGATGCTGTCGCTGCAGTCGA
>NZ_JBLVOH010000069.1:34952-52214 GCF_053543675.1 Microbacterium umsixpiens | reverse complement strand
CCGCCGGAAATCACTGCCCGAGGATGGCGGTGATCTCGTCGTTGTCGGCGTCGACGGAGTCCTCGCCGTTCAGCACCCGGTTGCGCACGAGCGTGAGCCACGGGCTGCCCGGCGCGTTGAACGCCTGCTGGAAGTTCAGAGCCACGGGTGTGCTGCCCTGCGCCGCGACCTCGTTGATCGTGACCAGGCGGGGGTCGGCCGCCGCGTACTCGTTGTCGGCGAGGTCGCCGCGTGAGACCGCGTTGCCGTCCTTGGCGAGCACCTCGACCTGTGCCTCCTCGGACATCATCCAGTCGAGGAAGTTCCAGGCCTGCGCGGACTGCTTCGAGTCCTTCGAGATGCCGATGCCGTCGCCGCCGACGAACGTCGAGACGCCGCCGTCGACACCCGGGATGCCGGCCACGCCCGCGTCGAACTCCAGCGAGGGGAGGAGCGTCGCCGGGAACGGCATCACGCCGACCTTGCCCTCGCTGAAGGCCGCGGTCCACGTCGGGCCGGTCTCGTCGGTGGAGCTCGGAAGCACCGCGCCCGCCTCTTCCAGCTCGGCCCAGGTGTCGTACACAGCCTGAGCCGCGTCGCCGTTCAGCAGCGATTCGGTGCCGTCGTCGCTCATGACCTCTTCGCCCGAGGCCCAGACCGAGGGGAACCAGGTGAAGACCAGGCAGCCGCCGCAGTTCAGGCCCGTGGCGGTGCCGTAGGTGTCAGGCTTGTTCAGCGCCTGCACCGCCTGCGCGGCTTCGGAGAACTCCTCGAGCGTGGACGGCGCCTTCTCGGGGTCGAGGCCGGCCTCGGCGAACAGCTCCTTGTTCCAGAACAGCATCGAGAGGTCGAGCGCGAACGGCAGCACGTACTCCTTGTCGTCGACGGTGCCGGCGTCGAGGTGGCCCTGATTGATCTCGTCCTTGAAGTCGAGGCCGTCGATCTGGGTCGAGAGGTCGGCGAAGAGGCCCTGTTGCGCCCAGTTGGGCACGTAGACGATGTCGGCCGCGAAGAGGTCGGGGAGTCCGCCGGACCCGGCGGCGGCGCCGACCTTGGCGACGTAGTCGTCGTTGGGGACGACCGTGAGTTCGACCTGGTTCTCGTGCGAGTCGTTGTACGCATCGACGAGCAGTTTGGCCTGGCGTTCGATGGGAGCGCGGGTCCAGAGCGTCAGCGTCGAACCGTCGTCGACGCCTCCCGCGGGGATCTCCTCGGTCGGGCCGGCGGTGTCGTCGCCGGCTGCGCAGCCCGCCAGTGGGACGGCGAGCAGGCCGGTGACGGCGAGGATGGTGGCCGTGCGGCGGAACGCACGGCGTCGGGTGGTGTGCATGGGATTGCCTCCAGGACTCTTCGGTGAGTGGATGCGGTCGGCGAGCGACGGCAGTGTCGAGCTGAGGTGCAATTTCGAAAACTTCGAAACCGCTTTCGAAAGGTATATCGTGAATGAAGCGCGGCGGTCAAGCATCGCTCCGATAACCTTTCAGAAACGTTCAGGGGGCGAGATGGTCAGCAGTGGCGACATGGCGGGCAAGGCGGCGACGCTCAGCGACGTGGCACGGCATGCCGGCGTCTCGATCGCCACGGCATCGAAGGCGCTCAACGACCGCGGTGATGTCGCAGTGGCCACCAAGGCCCGGGTCGTGGCCGCCGCCGCAGAGCTCGCGTTCACCCCGAATGCGATGGCCCGAGGGCTCCTCGCCGGACGCACCGGCACGGTGGGACTGCTCACCAGCGACCTCGAAGGCCGCTTCATGATCCCGATCCTCATGGGGGCGGAAGACGCCTTCGGTGCGGGGCGCATCAACGTGTTCCTCTGCGACGCCCGCGGCGACGCGATCCGCGAGCAGCATCACCTGAAAGAGCTGTTGAGCCGCCGCGTCGACGGCATCATCGTCGTCGGACGGCAGACCGACCCGCGTCCCTCGCTGGGGCAGGACATCCCGGTTCCGGTCGTGTACGCGTATGCGCCGTCGGACGATCCGCGCGACCTGTCTCTCACCCCCGACAACTACGCGGGAGGGCGCCTCGCGATCGAGCATCTGCTCTCGTGCGGGCGCCGACGCATCGCGCACATCTCGGGCGAACCCTCCTACGCCGCGGCGCAGGATCGCCTCGCCGGTGCCAGGGCCGCGCTCGCCGAAGCCGGGCTCGAGTTCGTCGGCGCCCCGATGCTCTCGGAATGGACCGAGCACTGGGGTCGGGATGCCGGAGCGCTGCTGCTGCAGCGGCATCCGGATATCGATGCGGTGTTCTGCGGGTCCGACCAGATCGCGCGCGGTGTGCTCGACTCGGCGCGGGACCTCGGGCGCTCGGTGCCCGACGACCTCGCCGTCATCGGCTACGACAACTGGGAGGTGCTGGCGACCAACGCCCGCCCGGAGCTGACCAGCATCGACGCGAACCTGCAGCAGCTCGGGCGTCAGGCGGCGCAGCGCGTGTTCGACGCGATCGACGGCGTCGACATCGGTGAGGGGTCGCACCATCTGCCCGTGCGCCTGGTCATCCGAGGCTCGACCATCGCTCGGCGCTGACCCGTTCCAGGCGCTTCGACGGGCTCGGCGACCCCGGCGTCACGCGTGGTCGCGCCAGGAGTGCTGCGGGTCGTAGCCGAGCACGCGGCGCGCCCGGTCGATCGACAGCAGCGTCTCGTTCGGGCCGAACTCGCGGCGCTTCGGCACGTCGGGGAACACTTCGGCGAGCAGTTCGTCGTTGGGCCGCGACATCACGGTGTCGGCCGCCGCGATGATGAACCGGTCGAATCCGGGGGCTGCGACCTCCAGCGCCCGCTGCACCGCCTGGGCGCCGTCGCGGGCGTCGATGTAGCCCCACAGGTTCCACTTGCGCCCGAGGGCGTCGGCGTCGAACGAGGGGAACTCGGCGTAGTCCTCGGGGACCATCACGTTCGAGAACCGCAGGGCCGTGATCGACAGATCGGGGTGCCAGCGCACGAGCTCGGTCGCGAGCTGCTCCTCGAGCGTCTTCACGAGCGAGTAGACGGATTCGGGGCGCGCGGGGTAGTCCTCGTCGACCGGCACGTAGGGCGGCGGCACGTCGAACGGCAGCCCGAGCACCGTCTCGCTCGACGCGTACACGATGCGTCGGATGCCGAGGCGCACGGCCGCCCAGAACACGTTGAACGTGGCCGGCATGTTGTTGTGGAAGGTCGCGACGTCGGTGCGGATGCCGGGGGCCGGGATCGCCCCGAGGTGCACGACCGCGTCGATGCCCTCGTGCCTGTCGCCGACCGCCGTGAACGCGTCGACGACCTGGCCGTAGTCGGTCAGGTCGACCTGCACGAAGTCGGGGCCGCGGGTGCCGGTGAGGTCCATGCCGATGACGTCGTAGCCGTTCGCACGGAGTTCGCGGGCGACGACGCGGCCGAGCTTGCCGGACGAGCCGGTGAGAGCGATGCGCATGTCACCAGAGTGGCACGGCGGCGGGCGGAGTGGACCGGGCGTCGTACACTCGTCGGCGTGAGTGACACGAGCAGCGGCCGCAGCCGATCCATCGGCGTCCGCGACGTCGCCGCCCGCGCAGGCGTGTCCCGGCAGACCGTGTCGAGGGTGCTGAACGACCACCCCGACGTCGCCACCGACACCAAGGAGCGCGTGGTCGCCGCGATGGCGGAGCTCGGCTACCGCATGAACAACGCCGCCCGGGCGCTGGGCACCCGGCGCTCGCGGACCCTGGGGGTTCTGGCCTCGGATGCGCTGCAGTACGGGCCCTCGCGCAGCCTCGCCGCGCTGGAGGCCTCGGCCCGCGAAGCCGGGTACTGGGTGAGCGCGGCCTTCGCGGATGCGGCGGATGTCGGAGCCGTCGTGGCGGCGGTCGACCACCTCGTCGTGCAGGGGGTGGAAGGGATCGTCGTCGTCGCCCCCCACGCCCAGACGCTGGAGGCGCTCGCCGCGCTGCGCATCGACGTGCCGGTCGTGACACTGCACTCCGCCGGCCTCGGTACGACGGGACTCTCGGTGGATCAGGCGGCGGGTGCACGGTTGGCGGTCGCCGCGCTCGCCGATGCCGGACACACCCGCATCGCGCATCTCGCGGGACCTGCGGACTGGCTCGAGGCGGAGTCGCGCGCCGAGGGTTTCGCCGCGGAACTCGCTGCTCGCGGCTTGACGCCGGGCCCCGTGATCGCGGGGGACTGGTCGGCCGGATCGGGGTACGCGGCGGTCGAGGCGGTTCGCGACTCTGGGGTCACGGCGGTGTTCGCGGCGAACGATCAGATGGCGCTCGGGCTGCTGAGCGCCCTGCACGAGGCGGGGCTCACGGTTCCCGGCGATGTCAGCGTGGTCGGGTTCGACGATGCGCCGGATGCCGCGTACTACTGGCCGCCGCTCACCACCGTGCGGCAGGACTTCGAGGAGCTCGCGCGTCGGGCCGTCGCCGCCGCGATCGGCGGAACCGCGACCGCGGCATCCGCTCTCACTCCCATTGCCCCGGTGCTGGTCTCCCGCGCCTCCGTCGCCCCGCCCCGCTGACCCCCGCCCCGCCCGCTCCCCGCCCGCTCCTCGTCGCCGAGTGCACGGCCTGTTGTCGAGTGCACGGCTTGCTGGCGTGAACTTCCGGTGCGCTCGGCAGCTTCCCGTGCACTCGGTGAGAGGGGGCGGGGCAGGGGGCGAGCCTTGACGGGCCGCGAGCTCCCGTGACAGACTTCCGTGACCGGTCACAGTGGCCGGATGCGAACCCAGAGGCAGCTGTGAGCGACGACGCCCCCACCTTCGAACCCGACATCGAGCACGCGATCGCGGCCGTCCGCGCGGATGTCGCCCGTCTGCACGGCGAACTGGTCCGCTACGGCCTGGTCGTCTGGACCGGCGGCAACATCTCGGGCCGCGTGCCCGGCGCCGACCTCTTCGTGATCAAGCCCAGCGGTGTGAGCTACGACGACCTCACCGCCTCGAACATGATCCTGTGCGACCTCGACGGGAACGTGATCCCCGGCACGCCCGGCAGCGACCGCTCCCCGTCGAGCGACACCGCGGCGCACGCCTACGTCTACCGGCACATGCCGACCGTCGGCGGGGTCGTGCACACACACTCGACGTACGCCGTCGCCTGGGCGGCGCGGGGCGAGGAGATCCCCTGCGTCATCACCGCGATGGCCGACGAGTTCGGCGGACCCGTCCCGATCGGCCCCTTCGCGATCATCGGCGACGACTCGATCGGACGCGGCATCGTCGAGACGCTCCGCGGTCACCGCTCCCGCGCGGTGCTCATGCAGAACCACGGTCCGTTCACGATCGGGGCGGATGCGGAGGATGCCGTGAAGGCCGCGGTCATGGTCGAGGACGTCGCCCGCACGGTGCACCTCGCCCGCGAGGCCGGACCGCTCATCCCGATTCCGCAGGCCGCGATCGACAGCCTCTTCGACCGCTATCAGAACGTCTACGGCCAGACCGAGGACACCCGTCGATGAGTGCGCGCGACGACATCCGCGAGGGGCGCACGAGCCTCGGCATCGAGCTGGGCTCGACCCGCATCAAGGCCTGCCTGATCGGCTCCGACGCGACCGAGGTCCTCGCCACCGGCTCGTTCTCGTGGGAGAACCGCCTCGAAGACGGCCGCTGGACCTATGCGATCGACGAGGTGTGGCGCGGCCTCCAGGCGGCGTACGCGGCTCTGGTCGACGATGCGCAGGAGCGCCACGGCATCCGTCCCGACACGTTCGGCGCCATCGGGGTCTCGGCCATGATGCACGGCTACCTGGCGTTCGACGCGTCCGGCGAGCTGCTCGTGCCGTTCCGCACCTGGCGCAACACCAGCACGGGCGCGGCCTCCGCCGAGCTGGGGGAGCTGTTCGGCGTGAACATCCCGCTGCGCTGGTCGATCGCGCACCTGCACCAGGCCGTGCTCGACGCCGAGCCGCATCTCGCCCGGGTCGCGAGCGTGAACACCCTCGCCGGTTACGTGCACCACCGCCTCACGGGCGAGCGGGTGCTCGGGGTCGGCGACGCCTCGGGCATGTTCCCGATCGACGCCGCGACCGGTGACTACGACGCGCGGATGCTGCACGCCTACGACACCCTCGCGGGCGAGCGTCTGCCCGCGCCGGCGGCTCAGCTCCTGCCGAGCGTGCTCCCCGCCGGGGCCGCGGCCGGCACCCTCACCGCCGACGGCGCCGCCCTCCTCGACCCGAGTGGCGCACTGCGCGCCGGCGTCCCGCTGTGTCCGCCGGAGGGCGATGCGGGAACGGGCATGGTCGCGACGAACTCGGTTGCGCCGCGGACCGGCAACGTGAGCGCGGGCACGAGCATCTTCGCGATGGTCGTGCTGGAGCATCCGCTGGCCGAGGTGCACCACGAGCTCGACCTCGTGACCACGCCGGCGGGCGACGCCGTGGCCATGGTGCACTGCAACAACGGCGCCAGCGAGCTCGCGGCCTGGGCGGGTCTGTTCACGCGCTTCGCCGCCGCCGCCGGTCAGCCGATCGACGACGATGCCGCGTTCGACGTCCTGTTCCGCGAGGCGCTCGAGGGGGAGGCGGATGCCGGTGGCCTCCTCGCCTACAACCACCTCGCGGGCGAGCCGATCGCCGGTCTGGTCGAGGGGCGTCCGCTGTTCGTGCGCACTCCGGACAGCGCGCTCACGCTCGCGAACTTCATGCGTTCCCAGGTCTACGGCGTGTTCGGCACGCTCGCGCTCGGTATGCAGGTGCTCGCGGCGGAGGGCGTGCAGCTCGATCGGATGTTCGCGCACGGAGGCATGTTCCGCACGGCCGGGGTCGCCCAGCGCTTCCTCGCCGGGGCGCTCGATGCTCCGGTCGCGGTCGGCGAGCTCGCCGCGGAGGGTGGCGCGTGGGGCATCGCCGTGCTCGCCTCGTACCTCGCCCATGCCGACGACCTCTCGCTGGCGGACTACCTCGCTCAGCACGTCTTCGCCACGGCGTCCCTCAGCACCGCCGACCCCGACCCGGCCGATGTCGCCGGGTTCTCCGCCTATCTCGACCGCTACCGAGCGGGCCTGGCCATCGAGGCCGCCGCCGTCGAATCCCTGTAAGGACCGTTCATGACCCGCACTCCGCTCACCACCTCCCTCGACGGCTACGAGGTCTGGTTCCTCACCGGCAGCCAGCACCTCTACGGTCCTGAGACGCTCGCGCAGGTCGCGGCGCAGTCGCAGGAGATCGCGCGACTGCTCGACGAGTCGCCCGAGGTTCCGGTCCGGATCGTCTGGAAGCCGGTGCTGACGGATGCCGCGGCCATCAAGCGCACCGCACTGGAGGCCAACGCCGACGACCGCGTGATCGGTCTCGTGGCGTGGATGCACACGTTCAGCCCGGCGAAGATGTGGATCGCCGGACTCGACGCGCTGCAGAAGCCGCTCGCGCATCTGCACACGCAGGCCAACGTCGAGCTGCCCTGGGCCGACATCGACTTCGACTTCATGAACCTGAACCAGGCGGCGCACGGCGACCGCGAGTTCGGATACATCCAGACGCGCCTGGGTGTACCGCGCAAGACCATCGTCGGGCATGCGTCCGACCCGCGCCTGCGCAGCGAGCTCGGCACCTGGCAGCGCGCGGCGGCGGGGCTCGCGGCCTCCCGCGACCTGAAGCTCGCGCGCTTCGGTGACAACATGCGCTTCGTCGCGGTGACCGAGGGCGACAAGACCGAGGCCGAGCTGCGGTTCGGCGTGCAGGTGAACACGTGGGGCGTGAACGAGCTGGCAGAAGCCGTGGCCGCGGCATCCGCCTCCGACATCGACGCGCTCGTCGCCGAGTACGAGGAGCTGTACGAGGTCGTTCCCGAGCTGCGGCGCGGTGGCGAGCGGCACGGGTCGCTGCGTGACGGTGCGGCGATCGAGATCGGGCTGCGGTCGTTCCTCGAAGAGGGCGGCTTCGGTGCGTTCACGACGTCGTTCGAAGACCTCGGTGCACTGAAGCAGCTGCCCGGTCTCGCGGTGCAGCGGCTGATGGCCGAGGGCTACGGCTTCGGTGCCGAGGGCGACTGGAAGACCGCCGTGCTCGTGCGCATCGCGAACGTGATGGGTGCGGGTCTGCCCGGCGGCGCGAGCCTGATGGAGGACTACACCTACGACATGACCCCGGGCGATGAGCTGATCCTCGGTGCGCACATGCTCGAGGTCTCCCCGTCGCTGACCTCCGCGAAGCCGACGCTCGAGATCCACCCGCTCGGCATCGGCGGCAAGGACGACCCGGTGCGCCTGGTCTTCACGGCCGACCCCGGCCCCGCCGTCGTGGTGGCGCTGAGCGACATGCGCGATCGTTTCCGCCTCACCGCGAACGTGGTCGAGAACGTGCCGCCGCGGGCCGCGCTGCCCAAGCTCCCGGTCGGACGCGCGGTCTGGAAGCCGCAGCCCGACTTCACCACGAGCGCCGCCGCCTGGCTCACCGCCGGTGCCGCCCACCACACGGTCATGTCGACCGCGGTCGGGATCGAGGCGTTCCGCGACTTCGCCGAGATGGCCGAGGTCGAGCTGCTCGTGATCGACGACAGCACCACGCTGCCCGAGTTTCAGAAGCAGGTCCGCTGGAACCAGGCCTACTACCGGCTGGCTCAGGGCCTGTGACGACGATGCCGCGCTCCGGCCGCCAGCTGCGGATCGCCTCGTACGGGTACGAGGCCGCGATCGCCAGCATCGGCGCGACGCTGCGGACGCTCACGTTCGAAGAGCGCGACCTCGTCGTGCCGTTCGACGCGGATGCCGTGCGCCCCGGCTACCGCGGCGTGACGCTGGCCCCGTGGCCGAACCGCATCGTCGATGGACGCTACTCGTTCGGCGGAGAGCGGCACCAGTTGGCGCTCACCGAGCCGGAACGCGCGCATGCGCTGCACGGGCTGCTCGCCTGGGTCGAGTTCGAAGACCGTCTGGTGCTCGACGACCGGGTCGTGCTGGCCGCCGTGATCCTGCCGCAGACCGGGTACCCGTTCCGTGTCGAGGTCGAGGTCGAGTACCGGCTCGACGCCGAGGGGCTGCAGCAGACGGTGACCGCGCACAACGTCGGGGCGGATGCCGCGCCCTGGGGCACCGGTCCGCACCCGTATCTCGTGGCCGGCCAGGGCGGCGTCGACGACTGGACCCTGCTGCTCCCGGCATCCGAGGTGCTCACGGTCACCCCCGATCGGCTGAGCCCGGTCGGGGTGGAGCCGGTGTCGCAACATCCGGAGTGGGACTTCCGCTCGGCGCGCCCCATCGGCGACGTCTTCATCGATCACGCCTTCACCGGCCTGGCCCGCGACGGCGGTCTGGCCGAGGTGCGGCTGACGGCTGCCGACGGTCGCGGCGTGGGGATGGCGTGGGACGAGCGCTGCCCGTGGGTGCAGGTGCACACCGCCGACACTCCCGCCGTCGCGGACACTCACCGCATCGGCCTCGCGGTCGAGCCGATGACGTGCCCGCCCGACGCGTTCAACTCCGGCGTGGATCTCGTGACACTGGACGCCGGGGTGACGCACGCGGCGTCGTGGCGGATCTTCGCGGTGTAGCGGGACCATTCGCACCGCCGCCGCAGGGCGCGGGGGCAGTACGGGAACCAGTTACTTAAGCGCTTAGGTTACAGTGGACTCCTCACGAATCAGCGAGGAGGACTCCGCATGCGTACGACGTCGGATCTGGCAGGACAGTGGAGTTGGACGGTCGACGCCGAGGGGGACACCCCTGTCCCGGAAGAGGCCGCGCCGCTCGTCGGGAGGGCCGTCGCCGCGCAGGTGCCCGGGGCGATCCATCTCGATCTGCGGAACGCAGACCTCATTCCCGACCCCTTCGTCGACCGGAACGAGGAGGCCGTGTCCTGGGTCGCTCGATGCGACTGGCGCCTGA
Source organism: Microbacterium umsixpiens (assembly GCF_053543675.1). Classification (NCBI taxonomy): domain Bacteria; kingdom Bacillati; phylum Actinomycetota; class Actinomycetes; order Micrococcales; family Microbacteriaceae; genus Microbacterium; species Microbacterium umsixpiens. The sequence goes on along the minus strand of NZ_JBLVOH010000069.1, from coordinate 42,449 downwards.
ATCGCACCTTTTCCCTGGACGGCGACGCGGAGCGGGTGGACCTCGTCCTCGATGGCGTGGACACCATCGCGTCGATCGCCGTCAACGGGCGAACCGTCGGACAGACGCGGAACATGCATCGTGCGTACCGGTTCGACGTGACGGCGGCGATCGAGGAGGAGAACAGCGTCGATGTCTGCTTCACCTCCGCATACACGTATGCCGAGCAGCAGGAACGTGCGCTCGGCGCGCGCCCCAGCGCCTATCCGCAGCCGTTCGCATTCATCCGGAAGATGGCCAGCAGCTTCGGCTGGGACTGGGGGCCGACCCTTCCCGGATGCGGGCTCTGGCGTGACGTCAGGATCGAGAGCTGGAGCACGGCGCGGATCGCCGCGGTCCGTCCGTTGGTCGACGTCTTCGAGCAGACCGGCATCCTCACCGCTCACATCGACATCGAGCGAACGGCCTCCGGCGCGAGCCTCCCGCTGCATCTCGAGATCGAGATCGCGGGGCAGGCCGTTCATGCCGAGGTGCCGCCGGGTGAAGAGTCGGCGACCATCGTGGTCGCCGTTCCCGATGTGCAGCGGTGGCACCCGCGCGGATTCGGCGAACCCCATCTGTACTCGGTCGAGGTCTCACTCTGGTCGGAGCGCGAGCGGCTCGACGAACACCGCACGCGGGTCGGCTTCCGGACCGTCGTCGTCGATCGGACCCCCGATGCGCACGGCACGCCGTTCGTCGTCACGGTCAACGACCGCCCGATGTTCATCAAGGGCGTGAACTGGATTCCCGAGAGCGTCTTCCCCGGGGAGGATGTCGCCGACCGCGTCCGCACGCGCCTGGAGCAGGCGGCGGAGGCCAATGTGAACCTCGTCCGGGTGTGGGGTGGAGGCGTCTACGAGAGCGAGGCGTTCTACTCCGCGTGCGACGAGCTCGGCCTGCTCGTGTGGCAGGACTTCCTCTTCGCCTGCGCCGCCTATCCCGAGGAGGAGCCGATCAGGGCAGAGGTGCTGGCCGAGGCCCGCGAGAACATCGTGCGGCTCAGCTCTCACCCGAGCCTCGCCCTCTGGAACGGGAACAACGAGAACCTCTGGATGCGCCTGGACAAGGATTGGGCATCGCAGCAGGGCGGGGAGCTCACCTGGGGTGAGCGGTACTACCTGGAGTGGCTGCCGGACCTCGTCCGCGAGCTCGACCCGACCCGTCCCTACACGGAGGGGAGTCCCTGGTCGGGCAGCGGGGTTCACGATCCGAACGACCCGGATCACCAGACCTTCCATTCCTGGGATGCCTGGAACGAAGACGACTACTCGGTCTACCGCCACAGCTCTCCGCGTTTCGTCTCCGAGTTCGGTTGGCAGGGTGCAGCCGCCTGGCGGACGTTGCGCGATGCGGTCTCGGACCCCGATCTTCGTCTCGACTCCGAGAACGTCCGGCACCATCAGAAGGCCATCGACGGGCACGCGAAGCTCGCCCGCAATCTCGCCCGCCACCTGCCGCCGACGGACGACTTCGACCGGTGGCATCTGCAGACGCAGTGGATGCAGGTCGAGGCCGTCCGCACCGGCGTGCTGCACTGGCGCGCGAGTTGGCCGCGCACCTCGGGCACGATCGTGTGGCAGCTCAACGACCTGTGGCCGGTGACGTCCTGGTCGGCGATCGACAGCGCGGGCCGGTGCAAGCCGCTCTACTTCGCCCTGCGCGACATGTACGCACCGCGCGTGCTGACGATCGAGCCGCGGGACGGCGGGCTCGAACTGTGCATCATCAACGACGACGACGAGGCGTGGCACTCCACGGTGGGATTCGCGCGGCGGCGGGCCGATGGGATCGCCGCGGCGGAGCAGTCGTTCCCGCTCTCCGTGCCTCCGCGCTCGGTGGCCCGCATCGAGCTGCCGCCGATCATCGCCGAGCCGCGGGATCCGGCGGAGGAGTTCGTGGTCGCCACCGTCGACGACCAGCGAGCCCTCTGGCATTTCGCTCCACCGAGCGGCGCGCACGCTCACGCTCCGCTGGAAGTCGCCGTCGCCGTCGTCGCCGGCGGTATGGACATCAGCGTCCGCTCGCGTCTCCTCGCGCGCGACGTGCTCGTCCAGCCGGATCGCCTCCATCCTGACGCGACGGTCGATCGGGGCTTCACCACCGTGCTCCCGGGGGAGACCGCGATCTTCCGCGTCCGCGCGCCGGAGCCGCTCGACCCCGACTCGGTGCGGGAGGCGTTCGTCGTCTCCTCGCTGCGGGATATCATCGATCCCGACTGACGGGAGCTGCATCGGTGATGACGAGCGCTGCGCGGGCCCGGCGGGTCACGATCGCCGATGTCGCGCGCGAGGCGCAGACATCGACAGCGAGCGTCTCCTATGCCCTCAACGGTCGTCCGGGGATCTCCGAGGCCACGCGGGAACGGGTGCTCGAAGTGGCTGCCCGACTCGGTTGGTCACCGGCGAGCGCCGCGCGTGCCCTGGCGGGTGCCGGTGCGGACACGATCGGTCTGGTGCTCACCAAGGATCCTCGCGATCTCTCCGTCGAGCCGTTCTACATGCAGTTCATCGCGGGAGTGGAGTCGGCTCTCACAGTGCGCTCCCGAGGGCTGCTGCTCGAGGTCGCCGCTGATGCGGACGCCGAGGTCGAGGCGATTCGGCGTTGGCGCCGGTCACGGCGTGTGGACGGCGTCCTCCTCACCGATCTGAGACCCGACGATCAGCGGATAGCCGTCGTGAGGGAAGCCGGTGTCCCCGCGGTCGCGGTGGGCGATCCGAGCGCTGCGGTCGGCCTGACGACCGTGTGGACGGACGACGCCGCCGCGACGAGACAGGCCGTCGAGCATCTCGCTGCTCTCGGGCATCGTCGCATCACCCGGGTCGCGGCGCCCCGACGGTATGCGTACACGGCCATCCGCGATGACGCGTTCGACCAGGCCGTCCGTGCGTGCGGCCTCGACCATGACATCGTCCGCAGTGATCTCTCGGAGGATGCCGGTGCGGTCGCCACGCGCGCCGTGCTCTCGTCGCCGCGCCCGCCGACGGGGTTGATCTTCGACAACGACATCATGGCCGTAGCCGCCCTGACCACGGCGCATCAGCGGGGACTGTCCGTTCCCGGCGATGTGTCGATCATCGCGTGGGACGACTCGCTGCTCTGCCGACTCGTGACGCCGGGGTTGACGGCGCTCAGCCACGATGTGGTCGCCCTCGGCGCAGAGGCCGCCCGACGCCTGCTCGACGTCATCGACGGTGCGGAGCCGGCCGTCTACCAGGAGGCGACACCGATGCTGCAGATCAGGGCCTCGACCGGTCCTGCGCCGACCGAGGCCTGATCCGTCGACGGCGGTCTACCAGCGAAGAGCGGGGTCCCACCGCAGCTGCACGCCTCCGCGCTCGAGGTCGCGCTGGAAGTCGTCCAGGTGCCGGGCATCCGCGCGCACCGTCGACGGCTCGACACCGTGGTCGAGACAGTACGAGACGAGGGCCCCCACGGCCTCGCCGATGGACCATTCGACGGGCTGCAGCCGGTAGCTGCCGTTCGAGATGTGCGTCGTGCCGATGTTCTTGGCTGCGGGGAGGAGATTGCGCACGCGCTGCGGCAGAAGGGCGCCGAGCGGGATCTCGAACGGCTCCGGGAGCCCGCCGCCACCGGCGCTGCCGCCGGTCGTGGCGTGCCGGTCGATCCAGTAGTAGTGGCCGACCCCCACGGTGTCGGGATAGCGCTCGGCGCCCCTTCCGTCGCGGAGATCGCGGTCGAAGTCCTGCTCGAGGATCGTCCGCTCGGCCCGGATGCGACGGGATTCGCGGAAGTAGGGCATCATCGCGAACCCGTCGGGCGTCCCCGTGACCTGTGGCGCGAGGCGGAGCCCCGGCCAGCCGACACCGCCATCGGGTCGAGGAGCCTCCGTCTGCAGCCAGTAGAGCAGCGATCGACTCAACGCCTTGGAACGATCCCAGTGGACGGCGGCGTCGTCGACGCCGAAGAGCGGGCCCCCGACGTAGTCGTTCATCGGCCAGTTCACGATGACGATGTCGCTCTCGTAGGCGCCGTCCTCGAACTGGCGCCGTGCGGCGATGCGGCGGTAGTTCCACAGTTCCGGGGCGCCGTCCATGTTGCGGTGGTCGACGTCGATGGCGAAGGGGTCATCGTCGTCGTTCACCCGCAGTGTGTACTCGCGGGCGATGGAGCCGTCGTGCGCGGCGCGTCGGAATCCGAGCATCTTCTCGCCGTCGAGCTGCGGCGGCCGCCACTCGCGGAAGGTGTCGTAGTCGTCGGGGCGATCGATCGTGTGATCCTGACCGGCGAGGTGTTCGACCGCGAAGCACCAGGTGACGCTCTGCATGTCGAGCGGGTCACCGGCCTCCGGCGCACTGGGCTCCCCGGTCTCGCCTCGAGCCTCGCGGCCGGTGACGTATTCCACTCCGCCGAGCTCCAGGAGATCACCGAGCTCGGTCGCATCCAGCACGAACGGCGCGGACAGCTCGCGCGAGACGCCCTCGCGGTCGCGCACGGTCACCGCGGCGATGCGGTCACCGTCGGTGTGGACGGCGACAGGCGTGGTCTCGAGCATCAGAGCGAGTCGGCCGGAGGCCTCGTACGGCCGGAGGAGGTCGTGGATCACCGCGAGGATGACCTTCGGCTCGACGCTGAGCGGGCTCACCCAGGCCGCGCCCGGGTTGAGATGCCGGTCGGCTCTCGCGGCGGCGGTGAGCGGGTAGTACGTCCGGTAGTGATCCCGGACGAGGTCGCGGAACTGGGCGTAGCTGCGGTTACGACCCGTCGCCTCGATGCGTCGGTGCTCGTCGCTGGGTACGAGCTGACTCGTCAGCTGGCCCCCCAGCCAGGGGGTCTGCTCGGTCATGATGACCGATCTGCCGCGGCGCAGAGCGGCGAGGGCGGCGGAGACGCCGCCGACGCCACCGCCGATGATGAGAAGGTCGGCCTGCTGTCGTGTCACGGAAGAACACCTTTCTTTCCCGAGAACTCTAGGTAATTTTCTCGAACATGTCCAAGTAAAATCTCTAGAGGAGACGGGTTCGCCATAGAATTCCAGAACGCTGACTGAGTGAAGGGGTGCCCATGCGCGCGAAGGAGCGTCGACCATCGCTTGCCGAGGTGGCGGGTGAGGCGGGGGTCTCGATCTCCACCGTCTCGAAGGTCGTGAACGGGGCGCCCGACGTCGCTGCCGACACTCGCGTGCGGGTGGAGTCGGTGCTCCGCGACAAGCAGTACCTGTCGCCGAAGCAGCGCTCGCGGAGTGATCTGGCGACGGTGGTGGTCGTGCTCGCGAGTTCGAGCATGTCGTCCCCGCTGACGGTCGAGATCCTGCGCGGCACCATGCGTGCGGCGCACGAGGCCGGGCTCGAGCTCGTGCTGCTCGACCTTCCGGATGGGGCGCCCGCCGCCGGCTGGATCGAGCGGACCAAGCGCAACGGTCCGACCGCGGTCATCGCGCTGAAGTCGCGGTTGAGGACGCAGGAGCGGGCGAAGCTCGCGAAGAACGGCGTCCCCCTCGTCGAGGTCGACACCTACCAGCTGCCGGACAACGACTCGTATTCCGTGGGCGCCACGAACTTCGCAGGGGGGATGGCAGCGACGCAGCATCTGCTCTCGCTCGGGCATCGGCGCATCGGGTTCCTCGGCGGAGTCTCCGACACGCAGGCGTCGATCGCTCGCAAGCACGGACATCTCGCCGCTCTCGCCTCGGCCGGGATCGAACCCGGGGACGACATCATCGAAGAGGGCGACTTCACCTACGAATCCGGCCTGCAGGCGGCGGAGACCCTTCTGGGTCGACCGGGTCGCGTGACGGCGATCTTCGCGGCGAGCGACGCGCAGGCCGCCGGAGTCCTCGAGGCCGCGCGCCGCGCCGGCGTGTCCGTCCCGGATGAGCTCAGCGTCATCGGGTTCGACGACCAGCTCGTCGCGCGGATGACGGCCCCGCAGCTGACGACCATCCGGCAGCCCTCCGAGGCGATGGGCTCCTACGCGGTGGAGGTCGCCCACAAGCTGTTGCTCGGCACGACACCGCCGGCCTTCCATACCGACCTGGCGACGGAACTCGTCGTGCGGGGATCGACGGCACCTCTGCAAGCTTTCGAAAATACTGCTTGATATTCTCGATAGTTCTGGTACTTTTTCTTTCAGCGCGCTACGAGGCGCGTCAATGAGTCCGAAGGAGTACTTCATGCGAGCTACCCGATCCCGAGGGGCTGCCATCGCGCTCACCGGAGTTCTGGCGGTGTCCCTCAGCGCCTGCGCCGGTACCGACAGCGGCGCCTCAGGCCCCGTCGACCTGACCATGGCGCTCTGGTCCTCCAACGAAGGTCACCTGGCGCTGCTGCAGGAGATCGGCGATGCCTACGTCGAAGAGCACGGCGACGAAGTCTCGTCGATCACTTTCGAACCCGTCACGAACCCGGACTACGTCGCCGGGCTGACGACGCAGATCGCCGGCGGCGACGTTCCCGATCTCGCCTGGATCCCGGAGGCGAGCGGTCCCGAGTTCGTCGACTCCGGGATCCTGCACGACGTGCGTGAAACCCTGGAGGGCACCGACGGCTACGACCTCGACGACATCCTCCCGGCCGCGCTCGCGCCGTGGCAGGACGACGACGGAGGCGTCTACGCGTATCCGTTCTCGAACTCCCCCTTCGCGCTCTACGTCAACGATGACCTCGTCGCGGCCGCGGGCCAGCCGGATGTCGAGTCGCTCGTCGGCACTCCCGACTACACGTGGGACACGGTCGCGGACATCGCTGCGGCGGTGAACGGCGAGACGGGAGCGACAGGGCTGAACGTGCCCACGTTCAACCCGACGAACTGGAGTGCCGTGACCATGCTCGGGAACGCATGGGGCGCCGCGCCGTGGTCCGAAGACGGTATGACCTGCGAGTTCGCCTCTCCCGAGATGATCGAGTACCTCACGTGGTACCAGGACCAGATCGACAGGGGAGCGATCCCTGCCGTCTCCGGCAACGCGGCGCCCGCTGCATTTGCGAGCGGTGACGTCGCCTTCAGCGTCGCTCAGCTCAGCCAGTCGGGGAGCCTCGACGACAGCTTCGAGTGGTCGTTCCTCCCGCTGCCCGCGGGACCGGAGGGGTACCACCCGATCGTCGGCCAGGCGGGCGTGAGCGTCCTCGAGCGCAGTGAGAACCAGGATCAGGCGGCAGGCTTCCTCGCCTACCTGACCAACCCCACGAACGCCGAGCTCCTCGCGCAGTTCTTCCCGCCGCCCCGTGAGTCCCTGCTCAACGTGGAGACGCTCTCGCAGGCAGCGCCGAAGCTCTCGCCCGAAGAGATCCAGTCGGCGATCATCGACGTGGTCCCCGACGCCTCGGTCAAGCCGCAGCACCCGGTGCTCTCCCAGTTCTCCGACAAGGTCCGCGCGGGTCTCGACCCGGTGTGGTCGGGCGGCGACGTCGAGACCGCGGTCACCGGCATCTGCGAGCAGATCTCGCCGACGCTCAAGGGCTGACCGCGTGACCGCACGCACCGTCGCGGCGAACGATCGAAGAGCCCTGCCGAGCCGGC
>NZ_JBLVOH010000069.1:31121-34901 GCF_053543675.1 Microbacterium umsixpiens | reverse complement strand
CGCTGGCTCGGCGTGGCCTTCGTCGCGCCCCAGGTCCTCGGCGTCATCGTCCTCGGTGTCGTCCCCTTCCTCTTCGTCATCTGGTACAGCTTCAACGAATGGCGTCCGCTCACCGGCGGCATGGAGTTCATCGGGCTCGACAACTACTCGCGTCTCTTCGCGGACCCGACCTTCTCCGCCTCTGTCGTCGCGAGCCTGCTGTTCAGTGCCGGTGTCCTCATCCTGAACCTCGTGATCGCCATCAGCCTCGCCGTGCTCCTCAATCGGCGGATGAAGGGCATCACCGGATTCCGCACGATCTTCTTCTCGCCCGTCGTGGTGTCGGTCGTCGCCTGGTCGGTGACCTGGGGGTTCCTCCTCGCCCCGGATGGCGGCATCAACGGAGCGCTGCGGATGCTCGGGATCGACGGCCCCAATTGGCTGGCAGATCCCTCCACCTCCCTGATCTCGCTCGTCGTGGTGCAGGTCTTCAAGGGCGTCGGCATGAACATGGTGCTCTTCCTCGCCGCGCTGCAGAGCGTGCCCGAGGAGATCCGGGAGGCCGCCCAGCTCGACGGTGCGACGCCGTGGCGGTCGTTCTGGGCCATCACCGTGCCGATGATCGCTCCGACGATCCTGCTCACCGGCATCCTCACCACGATCGGCTCACTCGAAGTCTTCGCACCCGTGCAGCTGCTCACCGGAGGTGGTCCGGGGGATTCGACCAACGTCCTGCCGTTCCTCCTCTACCGCACCGCTTTCGTCAGCCAGCAGTTCGGCTATGCCAGCGCGATCGGTGTCGTTCTGTTCGCCATCATCCTGGCCCTGACGATGCTGCAGTGGACCACGCGACGCAAGTGGGTGCACGATGAGGTCTGAGACGTCGAAGGCGGCCCGCAGCCGCTCCAGGATCAACACCGTCGTGCTCTACGTCCTGCTCGTCGTGGTGTCGGTGCCGTTCCTGTATCCGACCCTGTGGATGTTCTTCTCGTCCTTCAAGCCCGCGAACGAGATCTTCCTCCAGCCGCCGACGCTGCTGCCCAGGGAGTGGACCCTCGACGGCTTCGTGCAGGTGTTCGCCGCCCAGCCGTTCCTGCAGCAGTACGGGAACTCGATGTACATCGCGGCGATCGTCACCGTGTCGTCGATCCTGCTCTCGGCGATGGCCGGCTACGCCTTCGCGCGGATCCGGTTCCCGCTGCGCAACGCGGCCTTCACCCTGCTGCTCGCGGCGATGATGGTGCCGACCGAGGTGACGATCATCCCGATCTTCACGGCGGTGAACGCCATGGGGCTCAACGACACCCACTGGCCGCTCATCATCCTCCCGATCTTCGGGCCGACCGCGGTCGTCTCCGTGTTCATCTTCCGGCAGCACTTCCTCAGCTTCCCCAAGGACTACGAGGAAGCGGCCCGGCTGGACGGCGTCACACGGGCCGGGGTGTTCTTCCGCATCGCCCTCCCGTTGGCGACGCCGGCGATCGCGGCCGTCGGGATCATGGCGTTCCTGCGCTCGTTCAACATGTACTTCGAGGCGCTCATCTTCCTGCGCACACCCGAGAAGTTCACCCTCGGACTCGCGATCACCCGCTATCAGGACTTCTACGGCGAGCAGATGTGGAACACGCAGCTCGGCGCAGCGTCTCTCACGGTCGTCCCGATCCTCGTGGTGTTCCTCATCGCGCAGAAGCAGTTCGTTCAGGGCCTCGCCCAGACGGGGCTCAAGGGATGAGCTGACTTCCCCCACAGCGACGACGCGGACCGGGCGTCGCCGCCACTCACCATGCCCCGGTCAGAGACGAAGGAGTCGAGATGATGCATGAGGATGAGACCCGCCCGCAGATGCTGCCGGCGCTCAGCCGAAGGAACTTCCTGGTCGGTGCGAGCGCCGCCGCGGCGCTGCTCGCCATAGGGAACGCGGGGGCGTCGCCTGCGCTGGCGACATCGGCCGGCACGGTGTTGCCGCTCGTCGCGCCGCTCCCCGCCGGGCAGCCGGTGCGCTCCCAGTTCGCCCCGAACGAGCAGGTGCTGGCCGCCTACCTGATGATCGTCGCACCGCTCGCCAACAGTGTCCGGGACGTCGCGCCGAACTACGGATGGATGGAGGACGGCTGGTGGCGCACTCCGAACCAGCCCTACAACACCCGCATCATGGAGCATGTCGCGACGCTCTCGTGGTTCTACGCCAACGACCGCCCGTGGAACCCGTACTGCCGTGACCCCGCTCTCCTCGGACGGCTCGACGCGGCGCTCAGCCACTACCTCTCGCTGCAGCACGCCGACGGCTCGTACCCGGAGTACTCCCCGACCGAGCATCACCTGTCGCCGACCGGATTCGGAACCGTGGCGCTCGCCGCGGTCCTCCGGGACCTTCGCGCCGCGGGCGAGCTCCACGACCGCCGTCTGCAGATCCGTGACGCCATCCGCAAGAGCTCGGCCTGGCTCGTGGACACCTCGCGTCCGCATTGGAATCGACCGGTGCAGTTCGCCAATCAGGTGGTCGCCGGCCTCTCCGGAGTGGTCGAGGCGGCGCACATCCTCGGCGAGCCCGCGGTGAGCGCCTCCGTTCCGAACCGGCTGCAGATCATCCTGAAGGACGGCCAGGCTCCGGCCGGGTTCTTCCACGAACCCGTCGCGCCGGATGCCGGATACAACTTCGACGTGATGCTGCCCGATCTCGGCGCCCTCTACAAGAGGCTGCCTGACCCGTCGATCATCCAGCTGGCGGAGCGGTTCGCCGCGTGGTGGGGGTACGTCGTCGTCATGGAACCCGGGCGGAACGAAGGCTTCATCCTCTCCGGGACGAGTGCGCGCAACATCGTCGCGACGTTCGTCACCACCCCCGTGGACGATCTGGATCGCAGCGCCCTCGCGCGGACGCTGCTGCCGCACGTGCCCGCGCTGCGTGCCTTCTACGCGAGCGCGGAGGAGAAGACGCAGGCGCGAAACGCGTGGAGCTCCTCGTCGGCACCCGTGGCCCCGAGACAGAAGCAGGATTCGTCGCCACGGCTGCACATGCATGTCCCGCAGGCGCCGATCGGGGTGCCCGCGGCGCAGCGCGATGCCCAGGTCGCCGCGCTGCGGTATCGGGCCGAGAGCACATTCACCGAGCTGCGCAAGGGCACCCTCGATCAGCAGTATGTGTTCGTCCGCCGCCCCGGCTACTACACCGCCGGCCTCTACGGCGTGCGGCAGAACTCGCTCCAGCGGATGGGGACGAACGCGTTCTGGCACCCCGTCGCGGGGATGCTCGCCCTCACCGTGAACAGCACGGGTCCGGATGACTGGACGACCGTCGCCGACACGGTCGGGACGGCTTCATCGCGGGGTCCGGTGACGGCGACGCATCATGCCGGGTCCAGCGCATCGGGCACTGTGATCCCGGCGGATGCCCTGACCGGATACACGGGTACCTTCACCACCAGGTACGTGACCGCGGACGGCGCCGTCACCACGGATGTGACCCATCGCCCGGATGGGATCAGGCGTGCGCTGATGACGCCGGGAGCGTCACGCGAGCGCATCCCGCTCATCATCGGCACCGACGATCAGGTGGTCTTCGCCAACGGCACGCCGGCGCCGTACGGACAGGAGACCATCACGGTCACCCGAGGGATCACGGTCACTCGAGGCGGCATGAGGTTCATCATCGACTGGGGTGTGGACCGCGAAGCGAAGTACGCGCCCATGGATCGGTCTTACCTCGGGAACCGAACGCACCGGATCCTCACGATCAGCTTCGCGAACTCGCTCGCCGTCGACTTGAAGGTCGTGCCGGCGGTCTGATCCCCGGGTCCCCGG
>NZ_JBLVOH010000069.1:23888-31101 GCF_053543675.1 Microbacterium umsixpiens | reverse complement strand
CCCCCCCGCGGGCCGGCGGCGTCGCCCCGTCCGGCTCAGGACCGCACGAGCCGCGCGATCGCGTCCGACGCTTCCTTGATCTTCGCGTCGGCGTCGTCGCCGCCCATGCGAGCGGCGTCCACGACGCAGTGCTTGAGGTGGTCGTCGAGAAGGCCGACGGCCACCGCCTGCAGTGCGCTCGTGAGCGCGCTGATCTGGGTGAGGATGTCGATGCAGTACTTCTCGTCGTCGACCATCTTCGTGATCCCGCGGGCCTGGCCCTCGATGCGGCGCATCCGGTTCAGGTACTTGGTCTTGTCGGTGATGTAGCCGTGGGCGTGTTCGTCAGCCGTCGCTTCGGGGGTCATCTCTGCTTCCTTCGTCGCATGATCGGGTTTCAGCGGCCGAGGACGGCGCGCGTGCTCGCTTCGGGGGTGATGTCGATGCGTCTGAGCAGCTGGGCGTTCAGCGCCACGACGACGGTCGACAGGGACATCAGGATAGCCCCGACCGACATGGGCAGGACGAATCCGATCGGCGCCAAGACGCCGGCGGCGAGCGGAACCGAGAGCAGGTTGTAGCCGGCCGCCCACCACAGGTTCTGCTTCATCTTGCGGTATGCGGCGCGGGACAGCTCGATCACGGAGACCACCGACCGCGGGTCGGAGCTCGCGAGGATCACGCCGGCCGAGGCGATGGCGACATCCGTCCCCGCGCCGATCGCGATGCCCACGTCGGCCTGGGCGAGGGCGGGAGCGTCGTTGACGCCGTCACCGACCATCGCGACCTTCTTGCCCTCGGCCTGCAGCTCGGCGACCTTCCTCGACTTGTCCTCCGGTCGCACGCCGGCGAAGACCCGGTCGATGCCGAGCTCGGCGGCGACCGACTCGGCGACGGCCTGGGCGTCGCCGGTGATCATGACCACCTCGACACCGAGCTTGTGCAGGGCGTCCACGGCCTGCTGTGATTCCGGGCGCACCTCGTCGGCGAGCTTCAGTCCGCCCACGACCTGGCCGTCGACCACGACGTGCAGGATGATGGCGCCCTCGCCGCGCCACTGATCCGCGGCCGCGATCTCCTGCCCGCCGACCTCGTCGAGGAGCTTCGGGCCGCCGACGCGGATCTCGCGGCCGTCGACCGACGCCGTCACGCCGACCGCGGGCGACGAGGTGAAGCCCGATGCCTTCGCGAGAGCGGTGCCCTTCTCCTGGGCAGCCCGCACGATGGCGCGGGCGAGAGGATGCTCGCTGTCGGCCTCGGCGGATGCGGCGAGGAGCAGCAGCCGGTCGGCGTCGATGTCGCCGGTCGGCTCGACGGCCGTCACCGTAGGTGCTCCCTTGGTGAGCGTGCCGGTCTTGTCGAAGAGCACGGCATCGACCGTGCGCATGCTCTCCAGCGCGAGGCGGTCCTTGATGAGGACGCCTCCGCGGGCCGCGCGCTCGGTGGCGATCGACACGACCAGCGGGATCGCGAGGCCCAGTGCGTGCGGGCAGGCGATGACGAGGACGGTGATGCTGCGCACCACGGCGGCATCCGGGTTCCCGACCAGGGTCCAGACCACGGCGGTGAGGGCGGCCGAGAGCAGCGCGAACCAGAACAGCAGCGCGGCGGCGCGGTCGGCGATGCGCTGGGCGCGCGAGGAGGAGTTCTGCGCTTCGGTGACCAGTCGCTGGATGCCGGCCAGGGCGGTGTCGTCGCCGGTGGCCGTGATCTCGACGCGCAGACCGGAATCGGTGGCGACGGTCCCCGCCGTGACGGTGTCTCCGGTGGCGCGGGTGACCGGACGGGATTCGCCGGTGACCATGGACTCGTCCATCGCCGCGGTGCCGTCGATGATGCGGCCGTCCGCAGGGATGCTTCCGCCGGGACGGACGACGACGACATCGCCGACGACGAGATCGGCGGGAGAGACGGTGACGACGGTGTCGCCCTCGACGCGCTCGGCCTCATCCGGCAGCAGGGCGGCGAGCGAGTCGAGTGCCGACGTGGTCTGCGCGAGCGACCGCATCTCGATCCAGTGGCCGAGCAGCATGATGACGATGAGGAGTGCGAGCTCCCACCAGAACTCGAGCTCGTGATGGAGGAGCCCCAGTGTCGCGCCCCACGAGGCGAGGAATGCCACCGTGATGGCGAGGCCGATGAGGAGCATCATGCCCGGCTTGCGCGACTTGAGCTCGCTGACGGCGCCGGTGAGGAAGGGCCAGCCGCCCCAGACGTACATGACCGTGCCCAGCACCGGCGCGATGAACCGCGCCCACCCGGGGACCTCGTAGCCGAAGATCATCGCGAACATCGGCGAGAACGCCACCACGGGTACGGCGATGACCAGGTTGATCCAGAACAGGCGTCGGAACTGACCGACATGGTCGCCGTGACCTGCGTGCCCGCCGTGACCCCCATGACCGCCGTGCCCCTCGTGATCGCCAGGGCTCTCGTGGCCGCCGTGGTTCTCGTGGCTGCCGTGGTTCTCGTGCGCAGGCTCCGGGGCATCCATCGAGTGCGCGGGCGAGTGGTGGTGCGCATGCGGATCGGTCATGGGGTCATCCTCTCTCAGGCCATGTTGGCGGCGTACTTGGCGGGGTCGGAGTCGAAGGCCGGCCCGCATCCGGCGCAGCAGAAGTGGTACCGCTCGCCCTCGTGATCGCGGAAGAGGCCCGCCGCCTCTGCGGCCTTCTTGCTGACCGGGTTGCCGACCATGACCGGGCAGGTCGTCAGATCGTCACTCGCACCGCCGGCCAGCAGGTTCTCGCGTCCGTTTCCTGCCGCGGCGGGGTTGACTGCGGTGGTGCTGCAACAGCTGGCGGGTGCCTCGGTGTCGTTCGTCATGCGGGTGGTTCCTTTCATTCTTCGGTGGGGGGCGGTGGTGGGGGGCGTCAGGGCTTGGCGATGCTCTTGAACCCGCGCAGGCGCAGGCTGTTGCCGACGACGAAGACGCTCGAGAGTGCCATGGCCGCACCGGCGAGCATCGGGTTCAGCATCCCGAGCGCCGCGACGGGGATCGCCGCGACGTTGTAGGCGAAGGCCCAGAACAGGTTGGTCTTGATGGTTCCGAGGGTCTTGCGCGACAGTCGGATCGCATCGACGGCGCTGCGCAGGTCGCCCCGCACCAGGGTGATGTCGGATGCTTCGATCGCGACGTCCGCGCCGGTGCCCATGGCGAGACCGAGGTCGGCCTGAGCGAGGGCAGGGGCGTCGTTGACGCCGTCGCCGATCATCGCGACGGTCTTGCCCTCGCGCTGCAGTCGGGTGACGACGTCGACCTTGTCCTTCGGGAGGACCTCGGCGATGACCTCTTCGATGCCCACTTCGGCGGCGATCTGGCGGGCGACCGCCTCGTTGTCGCCGGTGAGCAGGATGGGGGTCAAGCCGATCGCCTTGAACTGGGCGATCGCCTCGGCGCTGCTGGGCTTGACGGTGTCGGCCACCACGAGGATGCCGCGTGCCTGCCCGTCCCAGCCGACCGCGACGACGGTCTTGCCCTCGCCCTCGGCGCGTGCCTTGGTCGAGGCGAGCTCGCGGCTGAGCTTCTGCGACCACTCGGCGAGGAGCGAGTCACGGCCCACCAGCACGGCGTGACCGTCGACGACGCCCTGCACGCCCTTGCCCTCGATGTTCGCGAAGTCCTCGGGTGTCGGCAGCGCGCCGACCTCCTGCGTCGCGCCCTTGGCGATGGCCTGCGCGATGGGGTGCTCGGAGGCATCCTCCAGTGCACCGGCGAGCCGGAGCAGCTCCGCGCGATCGGTGCCGTCCTCGACGAACACGTCGACGAGGGTCATCCTGCCGGTCGTGACCGTTCCGGTCTTGTCCAGCACGACGGTGTCGATCTTGCGCGTGGATTCCAGAACCTCCGGGCCCTTGATGAGCACGCCCATCTGCGCGCCGCGTCCGGTGCCGACCAGCAGCGCGGTGGGGGTGGCGAGACCGAGCGCGCACGGGCAGGCGATCACGAGCACGGCGACGGCCGCCGTGAACGCCGCGGTCACCGGGAATCCGGCGCCGAGCCAGCCGCCGAGCGCCACGACCGCGATCACGATGACGATGGGGACGAACACGCCGGAGATGCGGTCGGCGAGCCGCTGCACCTCGGCCTTGCCGGTCTGCGCGTCTTCGACGAGCTGCGCCATCTGCGCCAGCTGCGTGTCCGACCCGATGCGGGTCGCCCGCACCACGAGTCGACCGCCGACGTTCGTCGTGGCGCCGGTGACGGAGTCGCCCTCGGCCACTTCGACGGGCACGGCCTCGCCCGTGAGCATGGATGCATCCACGGCCGACGTCCCGGAGACGACGATGCCGTCGGTGGCGATCTTCTCGCCCGGTCGCACGATGAACTCGTCGCCGACCTGCAGGTCTTCGACGGGGATCTTCGTCTCGACGCCGCCGCGCAGAACGGCGACCTCCTTCGCTCCGAGTTCGAGGAGAGCGCGCAGGGCGGCACCCGCCTGCTTCTTGGAGCGCTTCTCGAAGTAGCGCCCGGCGAGGATGAACATCGTCACCCCGGCACCCACCTCGAGGTAGATGTTGGCCGCTCCGTCGGAGGGGGCCAGCGCGAACTCGAAGGGGTGCGTCATGCCCGGCGTGCCCGCGGTTCCGAAGAACAGCGCATACAGCGACCACAGGAACGCGGCCGAGGTGCCCATCGAGATGAGCGTGTCCATCGTCGCGGCGCCGTGGCGGAGGTTCGTCCACGCGGCCTTGTGGAACGGCCAGGCCGCCCAGATGATCACGGGCGCGGCCAGGGCGAGAGAGGCCCACTGCCAGTACATGAACTGCAGCGCGGGGATCATCGCCATCGCGATCACGGGCACCGTCAGCACGACGGCGCCGATCAGCCGGTTGCGCAGCGAGCGCAGCTCCGGGTCCTCGCCCTCGGCGTCACCGGTCGACGCGGTGTCTGCGCGCTTGCCCTTCGGGGCGGGCAGCGCGGCCGAGTAACCGGTCTTCTCCACCTCGGCGATCAGCAGTGCCGGATCGTAGCCGTCGGGAACGGTGACCTTCGCCTTCTCGGTCGCGTAGTTCACAGTCGCGACGACGCCCTCGAGCTTGTTGAGCTTCTTCTCGATCCGCATCGCGCAGGAGGCGCAGGTCATCCCGCCGATCTCCAACTCGACGCCGGACCCCACACTCGAGGGTGCTGATGTGCTCATGTCCTTCTCTTTCTGCTCTGACTGTTGCTCGGGGCCGCGGCGGATGGCCGGCGGCCGGGCGCCGTGCGCGGCTCAGTGGCCGTCGTCGTGCGCGTCGTCGTCTGATGCCGGTGCGTCCCCTGCCGGGGCGGCATCGAGCACGAACTCGGCGGTGTGCACCCTGCCGTCGACCTGGAAGTCCAGGTAGAGCAGGTAGCGACCCGCGGTCGGGGCCTCGGCGGCGAACGCGATCTCCGGACCGGAGGTCTCGCCCGCCTTCGGCTCGTCACCCGCGGCGTGCACGTGCAAATAGGCGAGGTCGCCCTCGCGCAGCGCGACGAGGTGGCCGAATGCGCCGAGATACGGTTCGAGGCCGGTCACGGGAGTGCCGTCCTTCGTGAGGGTGAAGGTCAGGTCGCTCGCCGATCCCGCTTCGAGTGCCCCGTCGAGCGACACGGTGAATCCGTCGACCTCGGCGACCTGCGTCGGCGCGGGGGTCACGGGCGTGAACTCGCCGGCGACCTGCACGGTCTGCGTGAGGGTGAGCGACGGTGCGTCAGCGCCGGCCGGCGTGAAGTCGGCGAAGACGCGGTAGGTGCCGGCGGCGTCCCACTCCCACGGCAGCGACCAGGTGCCCGTGGCCTCGTCCAGTGTGGGGTGCACGTGCCGGAACTGACTTCCGTCGGAGCGCACCACGATCAGGTGCAGGTCCTTGTCGTGCGCGGTCGTGTACTCGGTGACCGGGGCGCCGTGCGCGTCGCGGATCTCGAAGCTCAGCTCGCCGGGCTCGTCCGCTCCCGCCGGGGACTCGACCGGCGACAGTGCGTATCCTTCGAGGCTCAGCGAGAGCCCCTTGAGGGCGTCCGCTGTCGCGCTCGCCGCATCCTCCGTGGGCGCGGCCGCGCCGTGTGCTCCGTGCTCTTCCATCTCCGTACCTTTCGTCCACTCACTGACAACGGTCGGGGGGATGATGGCCTGGGCGAGGCCGAATGCCGCGCCGAACGCCACCACCACCCCCGCCCCGTACAGGGCGAGCCGCGCCCCGGCGTTCATGCCTTCCGCACCGCCGAGTACCCGGCCTCGGCGACGGCGGCCAAGATCTGCGCGTCGTCGACGGAGTCGGAACCGGTGACGAGGAGCACGCCCGTCTGCGCACTCACCTGGATGTCTTCGACGCCTGGGACCTCGGCGACCTCTTCGCGGACCGACATCTCGCAGTGTCCGCAGGTCATCCCGGTCACCTGGAATTCGTTCGTGGTCATCGCGTATCCTCTTTCTCGTTCGGTACCCGTACCGGGTATCAGTGACAACGGTATACCCATGAGGGGTATTCCTCAACCGGCCGGATCCGTTGCGCGGACCCGGCCGGGTCGGCGGTCGGGGGGTGTTTCAGGACGCGGGCGTCGTGCTCCGCGTCCGGCGACGCGCGTCGGCCACGTCATCCGAGGGGATCACGAGCGTGGGTCGCGTGGCGTGGTGCAGCACGTTCGCCGAGGTGCTCCCCGGCAGCGTCGCCTTGATTCCGCGCAACCCGCGGGAGCCGAGCACGATCAGGTCGACGTCGAGCTCCTCGGCGGCATCCACGATCGCCTCGGAGGCAGTGGCCATCGTCGATGAGATGAGCGGCTCCGCCTGCAGGCCGAGGTCGCGAGCCAGCTGCGCACCGTCGGTGGCGATCTTCTCCGAAACGTCGAGAGCCGCGGCGTCGAGGCCCTGCAGGCTCTCCAGGGCTGGGTGGCCCTCGAGGTGCGCCGCGAAGCCCTCCAGCGGTTGGCGGGCGTAGAACAGCACCGCTGTCGCGCCGGGGAAGAGGCCGGCGACGGTGTGCATCGCGCTCTGCGCGTTGGGTGAGCCGTCGTAGGCGATGAGCAGTTTCAGGGTGGACATGGTTCTTTCCTTACTGGTCAGGGGTCACTGGTCGTCGTCGGAGAGTCGGGGATCAGGCCGAAACTGACTCCTCGGAGACGAAGGCCGATGCCCGGGGCTTCCTCATGGCGATCGCGGTGATGATCGCTCCCAGCAGGGCGAGGATCGCCGCGCCGATGAAGGCGGCGGAGTAGCCCTGCGTGAGCTCGACCGTGGTGGAGTCGTGGCCGGCGATGCCGTAGACG
>NZ_JBLVOH010000069.1:8155-23868 GCF_053543675.1 Microbacterium umsixpiens | reverse complement strand
TGCCGTAGACGATCGCCGTGAGCACCGCGAGGCCGAGCGCGGATCCGATCTGGTAGCTGGTGCTGACGAGTCCGGAGGCGACGCCGGTCTCCGCCGGAGGCGCCGCGTTGATGGCGGTGCCGAGCGAGGGGACGAACGCCAGCGACATGCCGAGGGCTGCGAGCAGCGAGGCGGGCAGGACATCGACGGCGTAGGTGCCGTCCGGTCGGATGAAGGCGAGCCACGCCAGCCCACCGGCCAGTAGGAGGAGTCCGCTGACGATCAGCGCCTTGGCGCCGAACCGCTCCTGAAGTCGGGGTGCCAGCGCGATCATGACGAGCACGACCAGTCCGGTCATCGGCAGCAGTGCGGCACCGGCGGCGAATGCGCTCGCGCCGAGGACCTGCTGCAGGTACAGGTTGAGGAAGAACCACATCGACACCCAGGCGGCGCCGAGCATCAGCTGGGCGACGTTCGCCGCTCCGAGAAGCGGGGCGCGCAGCAGTCCGAGGCGCAGCAGCGGGTTGCGGCTGCGGGCCTGGATGAGGAAGAAGATCAGCAGCAGGACGATTCCGGCCGCCAGCATCCCGAGGGTCGACCAGGTGAGCCAGCCGATCTCCGGTGCGTTGACGACGGCGTAGACCACGGCCGCGAGTCCGAGGGTCACCGTGACCGCTCCGCCGATGTCGATCGAACCCGATGCCTTGCGGACGGTGCGGGGGAGGGCGGTGCCGGTGAAGGCGAGCACGAGGAGCGCGATCGGGACCGTGACGTAGAACACCCAGGGCCAGCTCGCGTACTCGGTCAGGACACCGCCGAGGAAGACGCCGGCCGTGCCGCCGATGGGTGCGGCCGCGCCGTAGACGGCGAATGCCTTGGGGAGGTCGGAGGTGCCGCCGAACAGCATCATGAGCAGCGTCAGGGCCGCGGGAGCGATCATCGCGGATCCGGCACCCTGGATGGCGCGTCCGGCGATCTCGACGCCGACGTTGCCGGCGGCTCCGGCCATGATCGAGCCGACGATGAGGACGATCCAGCCGAGCACGAAGATCTTGCGGGCGCCGAATGCGTCGGAGAGGCGTCCGCCCAGCAGGAGCAGGCCGCCGAAGGCGACGACGTAGGCGTTGAACACCCAGGACAGCGACTCGGGGGTGAAGCCGAGAGCCCTCTGGATGTCGGGCAGGGCGACGCCGATGATCGACGTGTCCATGATCACGACGAATTGCGCGGTGGCGATCAGCGCGAGGCCGAGCCACCGCTTCGCGGGTGACAGGGGTCTGGATGTGGGCATGGTCGTTCCTCCTGGAAGCTCGCCGGGATGTCCGGGTCGCGGTGTAGCCTATACCCATAGGGGGTAGGGGTGCTCGACACCGCGAAGACGCCCGACCGAACGTGCAGGAGGCACACGATGATCGACACCACCTCGGCCGACCGGCGCGGCACGCGCGCTGTCGCGTTCGACCCGATGCGTCGCGCCATCGCGCGAACCGTCACCGAGAGCGCGGCGATACCCAGCTTCACCGTGACCGCCACGGCGGATGTCGATGCGCTGTTGAGCCTGCGAGAAGAGTTCAACCAGGAGCTGACCCCCACCGGGCAGAGGCTCTCCGTGAACGCCTTCCTCGTGCGCGCCGTAGCGCTGGCCCTCGCAGATCATCCCGAGATCAACGCCAGCTACTCGGACGAGGGCCGCGGACAGGTGCTCCTTCATGACCGCATCAATATCGGTGTCGCCGTGGACGCGCCCTCGGGGCTGATGATCCCGGTGCTGCACGACGTCGACCACGACTCGGTCACCGAGATCTCCCGCCGGACCCGTGACCTCGCTGCGCGGGCGAAGGAGCGCAAGCTCCAGCTCTCCGACCTGAGCGATGGCACCTTCACCATCAGCAACCTCGGGATGTTCGGCGTCGGGCACTTCACCGCGCTGATCATCCCGCCGCAGGGGGCAGTGCTCGCGGTCGGCGCGGTGACCGAGCACGTCGCGCTCGTCGACGGCGCCGCTGTCGCTCGCCGACTGCTCACGTACACCCTCACCGCGGATCATCGGATCATCGACGGTGCCCTCGCAGCGAAGTTCCTCGCCACCCTCACCGGCATCCTCGAGCGGCCTGACCGACTTCGTCGACCCTGACTCGGGCGAGCTCCCCGGGTCAGCCGGGAGCCAGCGTGGCGAGCTCGCCGAGCAGGGGCGGATCCGCGCCCGGCCGGGAGACGGTGACCGCTGCGGCCCGCGCGCTGAAGCGGAGGAGCTCGGCCAGGGAGCTGCCGTCGATGTGGCGCAGCTTTTCTGCTCCGCGAGGTCACTCGCTGGGCGGCTCGGTCTGACGATTCTGGCGCGGAATCCATACTTTCCGGATGATGATCAGAATCGACGCCGTCAGCGGGATGGCGACGAGTGCCCCGAGCAGTCCCAGGAGTGTGGCGCCGATCATCGCCCCGATGATCACCAGCACTCCGGGCACCGCCGCTGCCTTGCCCATGATGCGTGGCGTGACGACGTACGCCTCCACCTGGATGTAGACGAGGTAGCACACCACGAAGACCAACGCTGCCGTCGGGCTGACGAGCAGCGTCGCGACGCCGCCGATGACCAGGAACACGAGGGATCCGATCATCGGGACCAGGGTGACGAAGAAAGCGACGATGGCCATGACCGCGGGCACGGAGGAGCCGACGGCGAGTTGGATCACGAACACCACGAGCGCGTTGATGGCCGACAGCGTGACGCCGCCCGCGACGACCGCCCCGACCGACTGCGTGATCTCGTCCAGGAGAGCGACGAAGCGGTCTCGCCGATACAGCGGGATGAGATTCGCGATCGCCCCTCGAATGCTCTGCAGGGAGGAGATGAAGTACAGGGTGAGCACGACGACCATGATGAAGCTCGAGATCGCGCCGATCACCCCGAATCCCGCTTTCAGGACTCCTCCGGAGATCGCGAGGAAGGAGGAGAGCGTGGTGAGCGACCGCAGGCCGTCGGCGATGAGGGCGGAGAGGTCGACGCCGAGATTCGCCTCGAGCGAGAGGTACCAGCCGCTCTGCTGCACGGCGGCGATGGTCTCAGGGGCGGCCTCGATCGCCGCGGAGACCTGACGGACCGTTGCCGGGACGAGGATGAGCAGGATCGCGGCGACGACTCCGAGGAAGATGACAGCGACGATGGTGACGCCCGCCCCGCGGCTCAACCCTCGACGTTCGAGGGCACGCACGGCGGGATCGAGGCCCAGGGCCAGGAACATGCCGAGGAAGATGGAGATGAGAACCGTCGAGACACCGGCGACGGTGGCGGCCAGCGCGATGGCGAGGAGGACGCCCACCGCGACGGAGAAGCCGGAGAGCAGCGGCTTCGCGGGGAGCACGAGCTGAAGCCGCGGAGCTCGCCGTCCGCGCTCTCGGTCCGCGCTCAGCCCGGATTCCCTCTCGTCCATACGTGCACGCTACGCGCGGACCACGGCGCTCACGTGTGCCCCCTCACCCGTTCCTGGTGACCGCGGGGACACAGTCCTATACTCGCTGACACGCGTCCGCACGGGCCGGGCACGACCTCTTCCGCAGATCAGACACCACTTCACCACGATCAGACGCATCGGGAAGGTTGGCGAGACTATGGGCAATGAAGCAGCAGGTCAGGACAGACCGCACGGTGTGCGGCGGCGAGCCCTCCTGACGGGAGCAGCGTGGTCTGTCCCCGTGATCGCGATCGCGGCGGCGACGCCGCTCGCCGCGGCATCGACGGACGCGCGCGGCCGGTTCGTGATCGAGTCGATGCTCGGCGGCACGTGGGTGAATCCGCAGTACTACGGTGCGTCGATCCAGCTGCGCAACGACGACACTCAGGCGTCCACACTCCCTGTGGAGCCGATCACCAGCGGCATCGTCGTGGTGACCTTCGCCTCCGTCGATGTCGGTGCGGTGCAGCCCGCCATCATCGCCAATGCAGGCGGAAGCAGTCCCGTCGTCGGGGCACTCCCTGCGACCGATCCGACGTGGACATCGGTCGGCGCGAGTGACAACGGCGATGGCACCGTCTCCTACACGTTGGCCTTCGCCGGGTCGCTCGCCGGGCAAGGCGTGACGAATGTCAGCTTCGGTGTCCTCGGCTCGACCCCGCTGCATTCGGGCATCTCGGTTTCCGTCCAGGCCACGGGTTCGCCCACCGACGGATCGACGAGTTCCCGCACCGTGACGCTGTTCTGACGGAGACACCTCGTCGGGCGTTCACCCCGCCGGGGTGAGCAACCGCTTTCGCCTCCGCAGCGCTTGGCCGAAGATCAAGGCCATGCAGACGGAAGCCTCGGATGAACCGGTCCGCACGACCCGGGTTCTCGACATCATCACCGTCGTTCTGCTTTCGGTGACCGCGGTTCTGACAGCGTGGTGCGGATTCGAGGCCTCGAAGTGGGGCGGCGAGATGTCCATCGCCTTCAGCCAGGCATCGAGTGCGCGAGTCCAAGCAGCCTCGGCACAGTCGACGGCTCAGGCCGCACGTCAGTACGACCTCACGCTCTACACCGAATGGGTGCTCGCCGACGAAGAGGGGCGTGACGACCTGGTGCGGTTCATCGAAGAACGCTTCACCGAAGAGTTCGCGGTCGCGTTCGACGCGTGGACAGCCGAAGGGCGCACCGCCCGCGGTCCCTTCGTGATGGACGAGTACGTACCGCCCGGCGCGGTCGAGTCCGAAGAGCTGAGCGCCCGCGCCGATGCGAAGTTCGACGAGGCCCTCGCCAACAATCAGCGCGGCGACGACTACTCCTTGCTCACGGTCCTCTTCGCCCTGGTCCTGTTCTTCGCCGCGATCTCTCAGCATCAGGCGGTCCCGTGGAGGCGCTGGGTGTTCCTCGGCTTGAGTGGGGTCATCGTCATCGGAGGAATCGCGACATTGCTCACTTTCCCGATCAAGATCTGACGGAGATCTTCGGGTCACCCCATCGGGGTGATGTGACCTTCCGATGCTGCGCCCGCTGTGGCTAGCGTCGCCCGTGGTGGCGGGCTCACCGCCCCATCTCGAAACGGGGGTATCGGTGTGGCTGAGGACTTCAACGGCAAGATCGCGCTCGATGTGCGGGACTCCGAACCGGACTGGGAGCCGTACCTCTTGCCGGCCGCGCCGGAGAACGCTCCGAATGTGCTCGTTATCCTCTACGACGACACCGGGATGGCATCGTGGTCGCCCTACGGTGGCCGGATCAACATGCCCACGCTCGACCGGCTTGCCGCGAACGGCCTCACCTACACGCAGTGGCACACCACCGCGCTGTGCTCACCGACTCGTTCCGTGTTCCTCACGGGGCGCAACCACACGCGCAACAGCATCGCTTCACTGATGGAGTCGACGAACGGTTTCCCCGGCAACTCGGGGCGGATTCCGGATGACTGTGCACCGATGGCGCACATCCTGCAGGACAACGGCTATTCGACGTTCTGGCTGGGTAAGGACCACAACGTGCCGGAGCAGGACAACGCCGCCGGCGGCAGCCGCAGGCAGTGGCCGTTGCAGATGGGCTACGACAGGTTCTACGGTTTCCTCGGCGGAGAGACGAACCAGTGGTACCCCGACCTCGCCGAGGACAACCACTTCATCGAGCAGCCGTACACGCCGGAAGAGGGGTATCACCTCTCCAAGGACCTCGCGGATCAGGCGTTGCAGATGCTGCGCGGCCAGCAGGCGACCAATCCGTCCAAGCCCTGGTACATGTGGTTCTGCCCCGGGGCGAACCATGCGCCGCATCAGGCGCCGCAGGAGTACATCGACAAGTACAAGGGCGCTTTCGACGATGGATACGACGCCTATCGCGAGTGGGTGCTCGGCCGCATGATCGACCGCGGCATCATGCCCGCGGACACCGAGCTGACGCCGTTCAATCCGATGCTGGAAGCTCAGGCGAACGCTGCCGACCACGTCAAGCCCTGGGACACGCTCAGCGAAGATGAGAAGAAGCTGTTCCGCCGTATGGCAGAGGTCTTCGCCGGATTCAGCGAGTACACCGACGCGCAGATCGGGCGGATCGTCGACTACCTCGAGGAGACCGGCCAGCTCGACAACACGATCATCTTCTATTGCGCCGACAACGGCGCATCCGGAGAGGGGTCGTCCGACGGTTCCGTGAACGAGAACAAGTTCTTCAACAACTACCCCGACGATCTCGCAGAGAACCTCACCCGTATCGACGACCTCGGCGGCCCCGAGGCCTACAACCATTACCCGACGGGCTGGGCGGCAGCATTCTCCACCCCGTTCCCGATGTTCAAGCGCTACAGCCAGTACTCCGGCGGCACCTGCGATCCGATGATCATCCACTGGCCTGCAGGCATCAAAGCCAGGGGCGAGATCCGCCACCAGTACCACCATGTCACCGACATCGTGCCCACGATCCTCGACGTGGCAGGCCTCGAGATGCCCGAGGAGTATCGGGGGGTCGAGCAGGAGCCGCTGCCCGGCGTCTCCATGCGGTACTCGTTCGACGCCGCCCCCGACGCGCCCACCCGGAAGAAGCGCCAGTACTACAACATGATCGGCACCAGAGGGCTGTGGCAAGACGGATGGAAGGTCGCTGCCACGCACGCCCCGATCACCGGACACGGCCACTTCGACGAGGATGAGTGGGAGCTCTACCACGTCGACGAAGACCGTTCGGAATCGAAGAACGTCGCCGCGGACCACCCCGAGAAGGTCAGAGAACTCGTCGACGCCTGGTTCGAAGAAGCCGAAGTCAATTACGGGCTCCCCATCGACGACCGCACCGCGATGGAGCAACTCACCATCGAGCGCCCCTCGTCCGAGCCCCCACGCCACCGCTACATCTACTACCCCGACAGCGGGTCGGTCCCCGAGGGTGTCGCCGTGAACGTGCGGGGTCGGTCATTCAAGATCATCGCGGACGTCGACATCGAAGACGACGCCGAGGGCGTGATCTTCGCCCACGGATCGCGCTTCGGCGGACACGCCCTGTTCATCCAGGACGGAAGACTGCACTACGTCTACAACTTCCTCGGCATCCAGCCGGAACAGACGTTCGTCTCGGAGAAGCTCACCTCGGGAAAGCACTCCGTCGGCATGGAGTTCATCCGCGAGGGGGCAGGCGAGTACAAGGAGTCCGTCGGCACCACGACCCTCTACGTCGACGACCAGGCGGTCGCGACCGGACCGATGCGCGCCCAAGTCGGAAAGTTCACGTTGTGCGGTGACGGCCTGTGCATCGGATACGACAGCGCCGACTCGGTGAGCCGCTCCTACCGGTCACCCTTCACCTTCACAGGCGGAACGATCCGCGGCGTAGCCGTCGACGTGAGTGAGGAGCAGTACCTCGACCTCGAACTCGAAGCGCAGGCCGCCTTCGCGCGGGAGTAGGGCGCTCCCGCTCTGGACGTCACATGTGGAGGGACTGACGGGAATCGAACCCGCGCTATCTGCTTGGGAAGCAGAAGTTCTACCATTGAACTACAGTCCCGAACCCGCCCGAGAGCAGGTGAGGGCAAGCCTACCTGGCACACGGGCGTTGGCCAAAGTGCGACTCAGCGTCGCGCGTCGACCAGGCGCTGTCGCTGGCTCCCGAGTCCGTCGATGCCGATCTCGACCACGTCGCCGGCGCGCAGGTAGGGGAAGCGTCCGGAGAGCGCGACTCCCTGCGGGGTGCCGGTGTTGATGAGGTCGCCGGGCTCGAGCACGAGGTACTGCGACAGGTGGTGCACGATCTGCGCCACGGTGAAGATCATGTCGGCGGTGTTCGAGTCCTGACGGGCCTCGCCGTTCACCGTCGACCAGAGCCGCAGCGCCTGGGGGTCGACCTCATCGGCGGGGACGAGTACCGGGCCGAGCGGGTTGAAGGTCTCGGCGTTCTTGCCCTTCGACCACTGCCCGCCGGACTGCTCCACCTGGAACGCGCGCTCGGAGACGTCGTGCGAGACCACGTATCCGGCCACGTGCGCGAGCGCCTCCTCCGGGCTCGCGAGGTAGCGGGCGGTGGTGCCGATCACGACGCCGAGCTCGACCTCCCAGTCCACCTTCTCGGCTCCCGGCGGGATGAGCACGTCGTCGAACGGGCCGACGATCGTGTTCGGGTGCTTGTGGAAGAGGATCGGCACCGTGGGCGGGGCGTCGCCGGATTCCGCGGCGTGCGCGGCGTAGTTCTGTCCGATGCACAGCACCGCCATCGGGCGCGCGATCGGCGCACCGACGCGCAGTGCCTCGGCGCCGTCGAGCAGGGGGAGCGTGCCGGCAGTGAGCGCCTCCCGCGTGCGGGTGATCCCGTCGCGGGCGAGGAACGCGCCGTCGATGTCGCCGGTGAGAGGCGTCAAGTCGTGGATGCGACCGTCGTGGCGCACGGCCGGTCGTTCGGCGCCGGCCGCGCCGAGTCGGAGGAATTCCATGTGTCGTGTCTCCAGGGTCAGTGCGTGTAGGGACGGTGCTTGTCGATGGCGTCGGAGAGCTCGACGCCGAAGCCGGGAGTCTCGGGCACCTTGAGTCGGCCGTTCACGGGCACGGGCTCGCCCACGAGCATCGGCGAGAACATCGGCACGACCTCCTCGGCAGTCGGGTGCATCATGAGGAACTCCGCGAACGGGCTGTTCGTGCGCGTCACGACGAAGTGGTACGAGTACACCGACGATCCGTGCGGAACGACCATGGTTCCGTGCGCGTCCGCGAGCGCCGAGATCTTCAGCAGCTCGGTGATGCCGCCGCACCAGCCCACGTCGGGCTGGATCAGGTCGACGCCGGTCTCGAGCAGCTGTCGGAATCCCCACCGCGTCGCCTCGTGCTCGCCGGTCGTGACGAGCACGGTGGAGGGTGCGCGCTTGCGCAGCTCGGCGTATCCCCAGTAGTCGTCGGGGATGAGCGCCTCCTCGATCCACTTCAGCCCGTGCTCGGCGGCGGCGTGGGCGAGGCGCGTCGCGTACTCGACGTCGAGCGACATCCAGCAGTCCAGCATGAGCCAGAAGTCGTCGCCGACCTTCTCGCGCATATCGGCCAGCTGTGCGATGTTCTTGCGAAGCCCCTCCTCGCCCTCGGCGGGGCCGTGGTGCAGGGGCATCTTGCCGCCGATGAAGCCGAGCTCCTTCGCGCGGTCGGGGCGCGCACCGGTCGCGTAGAACTGCAGCTCGTCGCGCACCGGGCCGCCCAGCAGCTCGAAGACGGGCACCTGTCGCACACGACCGAGCAGGTCGTAGAGCGCGAGGTCGACACCGCTGATGGCGTTGAGCACCACACCGCGCCGTCCGTAATAGAGAGTCGACTTGTACATCTGATCCCAGATGCGCTCGATGTCGGTGATCTTGCGGCCTTCGAGGAAGCGTGCCAGGTGCTTCTCGACGATGAACGCGCCGATCTCGCCGGCGGTCGTCACCGAGAAGCCGACCGTGCCGTCGCTCGCCTCGATCTCGACCACGAGGGTGCCGAGCACGTTGATCCCGAAGCTCTGCCGCGACTGCCGGTACTCGGGGTAGACGCTCATCGGCGTCGCGATGTGATCGTCGATCCAGTGCTCGGCGCCCTGGTCGTGGTAGTCCGCTCCGCCGCCACGCACGGTGTAGGCGCGGACCTCGCGGATGGTGGGGGTGCCGGTCATCGTGTCTCTTCCTCTCGGTCGAATCGGACAAGGACCTTGCCCGGGGTGCCGTCGCCCGCCGCGAGGGCGGAGAAGGCGGCGTCTGCATCGGCGACGTCGATCTCGCGGCTGATCAGCGCACGGTAGACGTCGGGGTCGGCGCCGATGATCTCGGTGGCATCGGCGAAGTCGGCGGATCCGTAGGTGAAGCTGCCGATGAGCGATCGCTCCTCGGTGCTCACGAGGAACGCGTCGATGGTCACCTGCGGAGCTCCCATCCCGACCAGGCAGATCGGGGCTCCGAGCGTGGTGCTGGTGAACGCGTCCCGCAGCGTCGGGGTGATCCCCACCGCGTCGAGCGCCGCGTCGGCGAGCCCGCCGCCGGCACGGAGCTGGTCCGCGACCGGACCGTCGGCCGGATCGATCGTCTCGGCGCCGAGCCGCCGCACGAGCTCGCGGCGTGCGGCATCCATCTCGCTCACGATGATCGTCCCGGCGCCCGCGTCGCGCAGGGCGATCACGATGGACTGGCCGATCGGACCGCCGCCGATCACCAGCACGCGTCCGAGGCTCCCGGCGGGGAGTCGGCGCACGGCGTGCACCGCCACGGCGAGCGGCTCGATCAGCGCACCCAGTTCGATCGGCAGGCCGTCGGGCAGCGGGACCACGTTGCGTGCCGGGACGACGACGTAGTCCGCGAACGCGGCGGGGATCTCCTTCGCCACACCGATCACATGCTTGCCGGGGTGGTGCTGTTCCCGCCCCGCGAACGCTGCGGCATCCTCGGCGGGCACGACGACGGGGTTGAACGTCACAGCCGTGCCGACCGCGAGCTCGTCGATACCGGTGCCGAGCGCGGCGATCGTCCCGCTCGACTCGTGCCCCATCACCTGCCCGGGGAACCGGCGTCCGTTCTCGCCGGTGTAGCCGTGCACGTCGGATCCGCAGATCCCGGTCGCGGCCACCCGGATGAGTGCCTCGCCGGGGCCGGGCTGCGGAATCGGGGATTCACGGACGTCGAGGCGTCCGATCTCGGTGAGGACGAGCTCGCGCATGGGCGTATGTCTCCTTGATCTGCCGGGCGCGGTCAGCGCTGGCCGGTGGTGGTGGTCGTGGCGAGTCCGACGCCGTCCGTCTCGCGGACAGTGGGGCTGACGACCTTGCTGAGGGCGATGAGGCCGGCGCCGACCAGGGCGATCGCGGCCAGGATGATGAGTCCCGCGCTGTCGCCGAACGTGGCGTCCGCCCAGTTCTTCAGGACCGGCGCGAGGAAGCCGCCGAGGCTGCCGAGCGAGTTGATGAGCGCGATGCCGCTCGCGGCTGCCGCTCCCAGCAGGAACGACGTCGGCAGCGTCCAGAACACCGGCTGCACCGAGATGAACCCTGCCGCGCCGACGCTGAGCGCGGCCAGGGCGATCAGCGGATCCTGGATGACGGCGGAGAGCACGATGCCGACGCCGGCAGCGGCGAGCGCGCACGTGGCGATCAGGCGGCGCTGACCCGTGCTGTCCGCGAGTCGGGAGAGCACGAAGGTGACGATCAGCGCGAAGGTCCACGGCACGGCCGTCAGCAGGCCGACCTCGAGCCCGACGGGCTTGCCGACGATCGTGGCGATCTGGGTGGGCAGATAGAAGGTCACCCCGTAGACGCTCATCTGGATCGTGAGGTAGATCGCGGCGAAGTACAGCACCACCGGGTTGGCGAGCGCGCGCAGGGCGCCCCGCGGCGAGTGGTTCTCCTTCGCCGAGTCCTCGGCCTCGAGTGCGGCCAGGAGCGTCGAGCGCTCGCCCTCGCTCAGCCACTTCGCGTCCTTCGGACCGTTGTCGAGGTAGAAGAACGCGACGATGCCGATGATCACCGTGAGGATGCCGGTCACCAGGAACATGAGCTGCCAGCCGTGGAGGCCGACCTTGCCGTCGAGGTCGAGCAGCATTCCCGACAGCGGTCCGCCGAAGATGAAGGCGAGCGGTGCGCCGAAGTAGAACAGGCCGTTCACGCGGGCGCGGAACTTGAGCGGGATCCAGTAGGTGAGGAACAGGATGACGCCGGGGAAGAAGCCCGCTTCGGTGATGCCGAGCAGCACGCGCAGGATGTAGAAGATCCACTCGTTGGTGGCGAACATCATGAGCGCGGAGACGATGCCCCAGGAGACCATGATGCGCGCGAGCCAGATCTTGGCCCCGACCTTGCGCATGATCAGGTTCGAGGGCACTTCGAACACCGCGTAGCCGAGGAAGAAGATCCCGGCGCCGAGCGCGTAGGCGGCATCCGAGATCCCGGTGTCGGCCTGCCAGGCGGCCTTCGCGAATCCGAGGTTGGCCCGGTCGAGGAAGGCCAGGATGTACATCAGGAGCAGGATCGGGATCAGCCGGAGCGTGACCTTGCGGACGATCGCGGCGAGTTCGGGCCGCGTGGGGGACTGGGTGGACATCGGTGCATCTCCATTGACGAGGGAATCCAATGCGTTCACGTATGTGAATCTGATGTCTCAGACCTGAACGCGCGATAGTGTGACACACGTTCGCGTCGGACACAATTCATCACCGGGGGAGACATGACAGACATCGCGCAGACGCCGAGTGCCGTGAAATCCGCCGGTCGGGCCCTCGAGATCATCGAGCACCTCGCCGCGACCGACGCCCAGACGTTCCCGGAACTCCTCGGGGCGCTGGGGCTGCCGCGCTCGAGCGCGCACGGCCTGCTCCGCACGCTCGTCGACGCCGGCTGGGTGGAACTCGACCCGGTGAGCAAGCGCTATTCGCTGGGTCTCAAGGCCTGGCAGATCGGGCAGCGCTACGACGGGCACCGCCTGCTGCTCGAGGCCGGGCCGGCGCTGATGCGCGCTCTCACCGACGAGACCGGGGAGACCGTGCAGATGGCCCGGCTCGACGGGGTGGAGAACGTCTACATCGCGATCAGCCCGTCGCCGAACCCCATGCGTCTGGCGTCGAACGTGGGGATGCGACTCCACGCGCACGCGACCGGCATCGGCAAGGCGCTGTTGAGCACGCTCGATGACGACGACGTCATGCGCCGCCTGCACCAGGTCGCGATCCCGCGCCTGACGGCCCGCACGATCACCGACCCGGACGACATCCTCACGGTCATCGAGAAGGGGCGGGATGTGGGCTTCTTCGTGGATGACGAGGAGTTCATCGACGGATGCCGCTGTGTGGCGATGCCGCTCACCTGGCCGGAAGAGACCGGCGTGGCCGCCGCGCTGAGCATCACGATGCCGACCAGCCGCACCGACGAGCGGTGGCCGCACTCCATGGTCGAGCCGCTGCGGCGCACGGTCCTCCGCCTCCGCGAGGACATGCATCTCCAGGGGATCAGCATCGGCAACTAGGCTGGGGCCGTGCTTCTCAGTGATCGCGACATCAAGGCAGAACTCGCATCCGGCCGCGTCGGCCTCGAACCGCACGAGCAGGAGATGGTCCAGCCGTCGAGCATCGATGTGCGCCTGGACCGCTACTTCCGGCTGTTCGACAACCACAAGTATCCGTTCATCGATCCGTCGGTCGATCAGCCGGAGCTCACGCGTCTGATCGAGGTCGACCCGGAGGAGCCGTTCATCCTGCACCCCGGCGAGTTCGCGCTCGGTGCCACCTACGAGCAGGTCACGCTGCCGGACGACATCGCCGCCCGCCTCGAGGGCAAGTCGTCGCTGGGGCGCCTCGGACTCATCACGCACTCGACGGCCGGCTTCATCGACCCGGGCTTCACCGGGCACGTGACGCTCGAGCTCGCGAATGTCGCGACCCTGCCGATCAAGCTGTGGCCGGGGATGAAGATCGGGCAGCTCTGCTTCTTCCGGCTCACCTCGCCCGCTGAGAACCCCTACGGCTCCGGCCCCTACGGCAACCGGTACCAGGGGCAGCGCGGGCCGACGGCCTCACGGTCGTTCCAGAACTTCCATCGGACGGATGTCGGCGTGACCGATATCGGAGCAGTCGGAGGCTGACATGACGGACGGCAGCGGCAGCACCCCGGAACAGCCGGTCACCCCCGAGGAGACGGCGCTCCCCGAGGAGGCGCTGGCCCCCGAGGAGGCGCTGATCCCGCCCGCCGACGCCGTCATCCCGCCGCCTCCGCCCGAGATCCCGATCCCCGAGGGACTGCTCACGCCGCCGCCGTCGGCCGACATCCCCGATGCGGATGTCGTGATCCCGCCGCCTCCGCCGGACACGCTGCGTCGCTCCGACCGGGTACGCCCGACGCCCCGCATCCTCGACGGCGAGGCGCCGGCCGCGGTGGCCGAGGACTGGGCGCAGCCGTCGGTCGCGCCCGAGGTCCCGACCTCCGGCGGCTACGGCGGGTTCGTGGCCGTGATCTTCGCGTTCCTGTTCCTGCTGCTCGTCGCCGCGATCGTCGTGATCGTGGTGCTGCTGAACACGGTCGGGCTGCCCTTCGCGGGCGGAGCCGTCGTGCCCCCGTCCGTCCTCGCGCTGCTGGTCTGACGTCGCCTCAGGCCTTCGTCTGCCGTCGACGGAGCGCCGCCGAAGCCACGGCGACCACGGTTCCGACGGCGACGCCGATCACGGTCTCGATCGCGCGGTCCTGCAGGAGCACGTCGACCGGTGTGGGGGCGGCGAGGTGCACCATGAGCAGGGCGAGCGGGGTGATGAACACCATCGCGATGCCGTAGTTGCGGCCGACGAAGAGCTCGGCGGCGGCCTGCAGCAGCACCACGAGTGCGATGACGGCGAGCGGCGGCAGATCGATCGCAAGGACTCCCGCCGCGACGAGGATGCCGAGCAACGTGCCGACGAGGCGCTGGATGCCGCGGATCACACGGGCGTTGAGCTGGGGACCGCTGACCGCGGCGACCGCACCGACCGCGGCCCAGTACCAGTGCGAATCCATGATCAGGAATCCCGCCAAGCCCGCACCCACGATCGCGACGGCGACGGTGGCGGCCATCTCCCACGCGATGGGTCCCACGGGCTGCCGAGACCGGGGCGGCGCCTCCTGCGTGCCGCGCGTGAACAGGCCGATGATCGCGCTGACGGCGAGGCCGAACAGCACGCTCGCGCCGCCGACCAGGAGCACGTCGCCGAAAGAGGCTGCCGTCGCGGGGATGGTGGCGCACGCGCCGACCGCGAACACCGGGAACAGCGGCCCGGGCGGGTGCCAGCGCATCGTGTACGCGAGCAGGGTGACGGCCGAGGCGATGACGGCGAGAACGAGGATGCTGACGGCGGCGGGAGCGGACACGACCGAGAGCGCGGTGCCGATGAGCATCGCGGCGAGCAGGACTCCGCCGGCGCTCGCCTGCATCCGGATGCGGTCACGGAACACGTCGTGGCGACCGTACAGCGCGGCGAAGGCGCCGAAGCTGGCGTAGATGCTCAGGTCGAGACGCCCCAGCATCCACAGCACGAGGAGCGGCACCGCCACGCTGATCGCGGCCCGGAGAGCCACCCGGTGATCGCCCCGGTGCGGTCCGACGCGCAGGACGCCTGTCCATACTCGTCCCTGGGAATCCGCCACCGATCCAGCCTACGTCCGACGGCGACCGGGCCGAAGCCGAGGTGCTACGCGTGCGACGTGCGTAGGAGTGTCAGGCTCCGTTCGAGGACGACGTTCAGCCCGCGGGTCGCGGCGTCGGCATCTTCCTCCTCGATACCGAGCCACAGGGGTGCGGTGAGGGCGGCGATCTCCTGACCGATCTCGGCGACCAGGGCGCTGCCCGCGGGAGTGAGCGCAGTGTCGGTGAGGAGCCCGCGGTCGCGCAGAGCGGCGGTGAGCCGGCCGGCATCCGGATCGTGGAGCCGCTCGGCGACGAAGCCGTCGAGGTCGTGGGTGCCGTCGAACTGCGAGGCGAGTCTCAGCGTGACCCACTCGCGTTCGGTGAGGTCGCGGCCGACGAGGACGCTCTGCAGCAGGGCGTTCAGCGCCTTCTCCGTCGGGCCGATGAGTTGAGGACCGAAGGGGATCATGACTTCTCCATATCGTTGGTTCCACCAACGGTAACAGATCGTGGGTGGCACCAACGAGTAGCATCGGGGCATGCGACGACTCGAAGACAGAGCGACCTGGTGGGTCAGCCGAGCGCAGTTGCGCAGCCATGCGCTCCTGCAGGAGCAGTTCACCGATGCGGGCGCCCGCGCCTACCACTACCGGCTTCTTGCGGCGGTCGAGGAGTGGGGCCCGATCAGCCAGGCCGACCTCGGGCGCGCGCCC
>NZ_JBLVOH010000069.1:1028-8132 GCF_053543675.1 Microbacterium umsixpiens | reverse complement strand
CGACCGCAGCGACGTCTCGGTCGCGCTGGACGCGCTCGAAGCGGGCGGGTTGCTCGCGCGCGCGCCGCATCCGTCCGACCGCCGCCGCAACCTCGTCACCCTCACCGCGTCGGGCCGCACCGAGCTCGCCCGGCTCGATACCGTCGTCGACCGAGTGCAGGAGCAATTCCTCGCCCCGCTGGCCGACGAGGAGCGCGCCGTCTTCCTCGACCTGCTCAGACGCGTCGGAACCGGTGTATCTGCCTGATCACTCGATCCGTGGTCGACGCAGGGCCGTGAGCGTCACCGCGCTCGCCGCGATCAGCAGCACCGCCCCCAGCCAGGCCGACACCTCGAATCCTGCGGAGAAGGCGTCGGTGGCGAGTACGCGGAGCGCGTCCCCCTGGGTGGCGGGGAGGGCGTCCGCCGCCTGCAGCGCCGCAGCCAGCGTCTCCGCCGCGCTCCCGTATGCATCGGCGGTCCCTTCGGCATCCGATCCCTGGGGAATGCCGGCGCGATAGACCGCGACTCCGATGCTGCCCATGACGGCGATGCCGAGGGAGACGCCGATCTCGGTGCTCGTCTCGCTGAGCGCCGATGCCGATCCTGCCCGTTCGGGAGGCGCCGACCCCACCACGAGCTCGGTGGAGAGGGCCGTAACGGGACCGATCCCGGCATAAGCGACCGCGAAGCCGACCAGTACGAGCACGGTGTCCGCCTCCACCGCCGCGCGTGCGAGGACCACGAAGCCCGCAGCGGACACGGCGAGCGACACGGCGACGATCAGCACCGGGCGGATGCGGCGGGCGAGGATCGGTGCCAGGACGGAGGCGAGGATGAGGGCCGCGGCTCCCGGGAGCAGCAGCAGGCCGGTGAGGAGCGGCGGATGCCCCGCGACCAGCTGCAGATGCTGCGTCAGGAAGAGGTAGATCCCGCCGATGGTGAGGGTGCTGATGAGAAGTGCGATGAGGCCGGCGCGCACCGCAGGGTTCGCGAAGAGCCGGAGGTCGAGCAGGGGATCCGTGAGTCGGCCCTGTCGCCGGATGAAGAGGTAGCCGAGCAGCAGGCCGATGATGCCGGACGCGGCGGCCGGCGCACTGATGCCGTGCACAGCCGACTCCTTGATCCCGAACGTGAGCGCGAGCATTGCGCCGATGATCAGGCCGACGCTCGCGAGATCGGGTCGCCCAGCCGTGCGATCGCGGTACTCCGGAAGGAGCAGGGGGGCCGCGATCAGCAGAAGCAGCATGACAGGCAGTCCGAGGAGGAACACGGAGCCCCACCAGAAGTGCTCGAGCAGCGCCCCGCCCACGATCGGGCCGAGGGCGATTCCGGCGGAGAACATCGTCGCCCAGATGCCGATCGCGAGCCCGCGCTGATGCGGATCGGGGAACATGCTGCTGATGAGCGCGAGAGTCGACGGCATGAGCGTGGCACCGGCGATGCCCATGACCGCACGACTGGCGATGAGCATCTCGGGAGTCGTCGAGAACGCGGCCGCTGCGGACGCGATCCCGAACGCGGCCGCACCCAGGATGAGGAGACGTCTGCGCCCGATGCGGTCGCCGAGCGATCCCATTGTGACCAGGAAACCGGCGATCATGAACCCGTAGATGTCGATGATCCAGAGCAGCTGCGTCGCGGTCGGCTGGAGCTCTTCGCTCAACCGCGGCACTCCGAGGTGCAGCACGGTGATGTCGAGTGCCAGCAGCAGCGTGGGCAGAGCCAGCACCGCGAGACCGAGCCACTCCTTCGCCCCGGCGCGCATCAGGGGGGTCGTCGTCTGGTCCATCGTCTCCTCGTATCCGGCTCTTCTCTTCCGAGAGCACGTCCCTCATACTGAGACGGTTCCCCGGATCGGGGAAGTACCCACTATTTACTTCGGTACTTACCTTTTGGTAAGTGGGGGAGGGATCATGTCGGACACCGTCAGATGCGGGCCCTACGTCTGCGGCATCGACGCCGCACTCGATGTCGTGAGCGGCAAATGGAAGGGCCTGATCCTCTGGGAGCTGGTCGAGCACGGCACCCTGCGCTTCGCGCAGCTGCGCCGTGGCTTG
The DNA here is from genome assembly GCF_053543675.1 of Microbacterium umsixpiens. Taxonomy (NCBI): domain Bacteria; kingdom Bacillati; phylum Actinomycetota; class Actinomycetes; order Micrococcales; family Microbacteriaceae; genus Microbacterium; species Microbacterium umsixpiens. The sequence goes on along the minus strand of NZ_JBLVOH010000069.1, from coordinate 6,093 downwards.
CCCGGGGTGAGCGAGAAGATGCTGACCCAGCACCTGCGTGAGATGGAGCAGGACGGCCTGGTTCGTCGACAGGTCTACGCGGAGGTGCCGCCGCGCGTCGAGTACTCGCTGACTGAGGCGGGTGCCGCGCTCAGTGCCGCTCTCGAACCCCTCGGAGACTGGGGCCGTGAGCGCATTCTCCGTGAGGAGATCGCCCTCGTCGACCATGCCGACGCGTCGCGGATGCCGCGTCCCTGACGTCGTGTCAGAGCCGCGGCATCCTTTCGCTCACGCGTGGCCGAGCAGCTCGAACAGGCTCGAGAACCCTTCGTCGCCGTGGCCGTCCGCGATCCGGCGGTCCATCAGCCGCTTGACCTCGCGCATGCGCAGGGTGTCGACGCCGAGGGACTCGCGGTGGCTGATCAGGTCGTCCATCAGTGCGGCCTGCACGGTGAGCGAACCGAGGTCGGGCCCGTACTCCCCACTCGCGACGGCGGTGCCGAAGGCCTGCACCAGCGGCACGTAGCCGCCGACCGACCCGGCGACGCGGTCGGCGAACCCCTCGACGTCGGCGCCCTCCGCCTTCACGAGCGCGAACGTGTGCAGCAGGCCGAGGAGGAACTCGTAGCCGACCGCCACCTGGGCCAGGAACTCGACGGCAGCGAGCCCCGCATCCTCGCCGTAGTAGGTGAGGGTGCCGAGGTCTTCCCACACCTCGCGGTGAGCATCGAACCCGTCGCGATCGCCGCTGAACGACAACAAGAAGTTCGGTCTGCCGACATCCGACGGGTCTCCCAGGATCCCCCCGTCCACGTACTTCGCTCCGCGCGTGCGGGCCCATTCCGCGTTGCTTCGCGCCTGCGCAGGGGAGCCGCTGGTGACGTTCACGATGACTTTTCCCTCCACCGCCGCGTCGAGTGTTCCGACGACCGCATCCACCGCGCCGCTGTCGAGCAGGCAGACGATGACGAGCGGGCTCGCCGCCACGGCATCCGCTGCCGTATGGGCGACCTCGGCGCCGGCCACGGCCAGCGGGTCGGCCTTGCTCGCGGTGCGGTTCCAGACGGTCGTGGAGTGACCGCGGTCGAGAAGGGTCTTCGCGATCGCGGAGCCCATCTCGCCGAGGCCGATCACGGTGACCCGGGTTCTCGTTTCCATGGTGAGGTTTCCTTTCCGTCAGTCGGACGCCGTAGTGGCGGGCTGCTCGTCGTCGCGGGTGAGTCCGATGCCCCAGCTCGCGCCGCGCGCGATGAAGGCTCCGAGAACGGTGACGCCCGCGAACACGAGCATCAGGAGGCGGGCGGCATCCACGACGTCCGGCATCGCGAGGTTGACGAGGACCCCGGCCATCGCCGAGCTGAACGCGCTCGCGATGATGAAGACGGTGTTGACCGCCGCGGCCGCCTTGGCGCCCTCCTCTTCGCCCGACGTGCTGCCGAGCGCGGCGACGGTCAGGTGCGGGAATCCGAGGCCGATGCCGGCGCCGGCGAGGAACAGGGTGGCGAACCAGAGTGCGATCACGACGGCGGAGGGGCCCTCATGCTGGAGCAGACCGTACGCGGCGAGACCGATGGCGACGACGACCGGACCGAGGGTGATGAGCACGCGGCGCGAGCGGATGCCGGTGGCATTCGCCGTGAACACCTGGGTGATCGACCAGCCGAGGGACAGGGCGGCGCCGAGCAGGCCGGCGATGAACGGCATCAGTCCGCCGATCTCCTGGCCGAAGAGCGGGATGAACGCCTCGGTGCCGATCGCGAACGCCAGGACGGCGACCGTGACGTAGACCCAGCCCAGCGAGGAGCCCGGGGCGAACGTGACCCGGGGGAGGATGCCGGTGCGCCCGCGGCGCTCGTGACGCAGGAACCATGCGCCCAGTACGACCCCGACCACGATGGCGACCCCGGTGCCGAGACCGCTGGGGACGACGCTCGCGATGCCCACCGCGGCGACGCCGCCGGAGAGGAGCACGAGGGATCCCCACGGCACCGATTCGCTCGAGCGGGCTCGGGCGGTCCTCGGCAGTGCGCGCACCACGACGATGCCGATCAGCGCGGAGACGACGGCGAGGCCGACGAACGTCACCCGCCAGGCGTCCAGCTGCGCGAACACGCCGCCCACGACCGGGCCGACGATGTTGCCGACGCCCCACATCGCCGAGACGAGTGCCGCACCGCGCGCCCAGAGCCGCTCGGGAAGGGCGCGCTGGATGAGCGCGTAGCCGAGGCCGGCGAGCAGTCCACCGCCGAGGCCCTGCACGGCGCGGCCGGAGAGCAGCGCCCACATCCACGGGCTCGCCGCGCACAGCAGTGAGCCGAGCGCGAACAGGCCGAGCGCGAGCAGGTAGGCGCGCACGGCGCCCTGCTGTGTGAGGATCCTGCTCACCATCATCGAGCTGACGACCGATGCCAGGAGGAAGGTCATCATCGTCCACGCGTAGAACTCCGCGCCGCCGATGTCGCCGACGATCGTGGGGAGCAGGCTGGTGGTGAGATACACGTTGCTCGCCTCGAGCAGCACGCCTCCCGCGAGGACCGAGGCGATCGGGGTGTAGCGGCTGCCGAGGAGTTCGCGCCAGCTCCCCGCGGTGGCGGTGCGCTCGGGGGTGTGCGTCATGGGGTGCCCTTCGTGACGTCGGAGCAGGCGGTCATCCGCCCGGTGGCGCCGTTCCTCGGCGGCCGATCGTCACGCTAATACCTCGAGTAAACTCGAGGTCAAGAGGGGGTGCGGATGTCTTTGGAACCCGATGATCTGCTGCCGATCGGCGAGGTGGTCCGCCGCAGCGGCGTGCCGGCGACGGCCCTGCACTTCTATGAGCAGCTCGGACTCATCGTCTCGACGCGGACCGCGGGAAATCAGCGCCGCTACCGTCGGCACATGCTGCGACGGATCTCACTGATCGTGGTCGCCAAGCGCCTCGGCATCCCACTCACCGACGTGCACGAGGTGTTCGAGAGCCTGCCGACGGATGAGCCGCCCTCGCAGCACGACTGGCAGCGCGTGGCGAAGCTGTGGCGCGAGCAGCTCGACCTCCGCCGCACGCAGCTCGAGCACCTGCGGCGCGAGCTCACCGGATGCATCGGCTGCGGCTGCCTGTCGATGAAGGCGTGCCGTCTGCTGAACCCCGAGGATGCGCTCGGCACCGACGGACCGGGACCGCGCCGCATCTGAGGGCGGGGATCGCTGGGGTGAGTCTCGGCTGGAGTGCGCGAGTCTCAGGAGGTCGCTGCTGGCAGGGCTTCCGGTGCGGCGGGCGCGTCTGCTGTCTCGGTAGGCACAGCCCGCTGCCGACCGGCGTAGAGCGTGCCCCAGCGGGTCAACTCCGTGAGCAGTTGTCCGGAGCTCGCGCCGAGCTCGCTGAGTCGGTACTCGACCTTGGGCGGCACCTCGCGGTACACGGTGCGGGTGATGAGGCCGTCTTCCTCGAGCTCGCGCAGCTGACGGGTGAGCACGCGTGCGGTCGGGTTCTCGAGCAGGCGTCCGAGCTCGCCGAAGCGCAGCACCTCGTGCTCGCCGAGCAGGGTCAGGATGCTGGGCTTCCAGGCCCCGCCGAGCACCGCGATCGACACCTCGGCGTCGCAGGTCTCGGTCCAGTCGCGGATGATGCGCTCGGTCTTCTCCCGCACGACACGGCCTCCTTTAGTATCCGAAGTGTCAGTACGTATCAGAAATGACCGTACTTGTGGCTTCTGTCTGTACTTTACAGACTGAGACCGTGACCAACACCCCCACTCTCGTCAGCACTCGCTCCTCCCTTCGCCTCTGGTTCGCGATGGTCCCGCTCCTGCTCGGGGTGCTCATCGGCGCCCTCGCGATCAGCAGCGTCTCGACCGCCCTCCCCGCGATCCGCGGCGAGCTGGGCCTGACCGACACCGAGGGGCTCTGGCTGGTCGATGTGTACGCCCTGTCGTTGGCCGCGACGCTGATCGTCGCCGCGCGGATCGGCGATGCGTTCGGGCGCAAGAGCATCATCCTGATCGGTCTCGCCGGCTTCGCTGTTCTGAACGTGGTCGGCGGGCTCGCCAGCAGCGGCCTGCTGTTCATCGTCGTGCGGGCGCTGCTCGGTGTCGCCGAGGCCTTCGTCATCGCGGGCGTGGTCGCGACGATCGGCGCCAAGTTCCAGGCGCGCGAACGCGTGCTCGCCTACGGCCTGTGGACGGCGACCTTCGGCACGGGCAGCGCGCTCGGGCCCGTGCTCGGCGGAGTGCTGGCCGAGGGGCCGGGATGGCGCTGGCTGCTGCTCGGCAGCGTTCCGCTCGCGGTGATCGCCGCGGCGCTGGCTCTGTGGCTCGTCCCCGACTCGCGCAGCTCGCAGCGCCCGTCCTGGGACCTCCCCAGCATCCTGTCGTCGATCGTCGCGCTCGGTGCGCTCGTCTTCGCGCTGCATGAGGCCCTCGCGGCGCCGATGTCGGCGGTGGTCGCCGCGGTGATCGCGATCCTGAGCCTGGTGTTCTTCGTGCGCCGGCAGCGGAGACTCCGTGATCCGCTCATCGACATGCGGCTGTTCCGGGTGTCGGGATTCAGCCCCGCGATCATCCGCATCATCGTGAGCAGTGGAGTGTCGTCGGCCTCGGTGCTGCTGGTGAGCCTGCATCTGCAGGACTCGCGCGGGCAGAGCGCGGCCGAGGCGGGCATCGCCCTGCTGCCGCAGGCGGTGGCGATCGCGATCGGCGGTGTCGTGGCGCCCGTGGCGCTGCGCTGGCTGTCGGCGAACGCCCTCACCGTCCTGGCGCTGATGCTGCAGGCCGTCGGGCTCGTCTGGCTCGCACTCGACCCCGCGATCGTGGCGATCCCGCTCGTGCTCGTCGGGCTCGGGTTCGGCGTCGGCGCCACGCTCGCCGCGACGGCGCTGTTCGAGGTGACGACCGAGGATCAGGCCGGCCAGGTCGGCGCGATCCAGGAGGTGGGGTTCGCGCTCGGCGGCGGGCTCGGCATCGCGGTGTTCGGCACCATCGCCGCCGTGCTGGTGACGGGCGGTTTCGTGGCGGCGGTGCTCGTGGCGGCCGTCGTGGTCACGGCTGCCGCGCTGGTCCCGCTGGCGCGCCGCGGCGTGCGTTGATCCGCCCCTGATAGCGCGAAACGCCCC
>NZ_JBLVOH010000069.1:0-1008 GCF_053543675.1 Microbacterium umsixpiens | reverse complement strand
GTGGAGGTCAGGCGTCGCTACCGCGGGTGAAGCCCGCGTCGAAGCCGCGCTCGAAGGCGTGCTGGGCGATGCGCTCGGCACGGTGCGGACCATGTCCGCGGTGGGCGGGGTGTCCGTGGCCCCGGTCGTCGTGACCGTGGTCGCCGTGCCCGGGGTGTCCGTGCCCGCGGCCGTGACCGCGGTGCCCGGGTCCCGCTTCGCCGTGGCGGCAGCCGTGCTCGGCATCCGCGTCCGGACCGAAGCCGTGCTCCGCATCCGGACCGAAGCCGTGCTCGGGTCCGTGGCCGAAGCCGCGGCCGAACGGGCGCCCGAAGCCGCGCGGGAATCCGCGTCCGTGGCGGGGGCCGCCGAAGCCGTGCCGACGGCCGCGGGGAAGAGGCGTCTCCTCGTCCCAGCCGAAGGCGCGAGCGATCTTCTCGAGCGAGGCGAGCGTGGTGGCCATCTCCTCGTCGGAGACGGCGCTCGACACCTTCGCGCGGATGCCGTCGACGATGGTGCCGAGGCGATCCTTCGCCGCACGGCCCTCGTCGGTGAGCGTCCAGCCGTCGCCCTCGGGGGCGACCCAGCCGCGCTCGACGAGTCGGTGCAGCTTGTGCTCGTTCAGCGGGCGGTCCGTCGTGACGGTGCCGTCGACGATGTTGAGGATCCGCCAGTCGCGGCGGCTGGCGTGCTCGCCGTCGAAGGCGGCGGCGAACTCGGCCGCCATCAGGCGGTCGGCGGCCTTCAGCCAGTAGCCGAAGGGGCGGGTGGTGTTCTCGGGGTTCTGTGATTCAGAGGTGTTCATGGAAAGTCCTTAGTTGTCAGTGTGCATGTGAATGTCACAGTGCATGTACATGTAGTGTGACATGGAGTCCCAATGCATGTCAAGTCGCATGTAAAATCGAACGGTGACCACCGAACCGCACGACCCCGCCGCGCAGGATCCCGCCGAAGCCATCGCGCAGGCGCTGTCCCGACTGCGCGGGCGTCGCCCCGGCGACCGGGGCCCCGGCGGCCGCGGCCCGTCCG
>NZ_JBLVOH010000068.1:16805-18800 GCF_053543675.1 Microbacterium umsixpiens | reverse complement strand
GAGCCGCGAGCAGACGCTTGTACAGGGCGAGCGTCGAGCCGGGGTCGACCTCTTCGACGTCGCGGGCGTACGTCGCCCACTCGGTCGGCTGCGGGAGCCACGACAGTCCGGTCTCGTTGAAGCCGAAGGCCGGAGCCTCCGCCTCCCAGGGCAGCGGCACGCGGCATCCGTCGCGTCCGTAGCGCTTGCCCTCGGTGCGGAACCAGGTCGGGTCCTGACGGAACTCGTCGGGGATCTCCATCGCCTCGGGGAGCCCGAGCTCTTCGCCCTGGTAGAGGTAGGCCGAGCCGGGGAGCGCGAGCATGAGGGTGGTCGCCGCGCGGGCGCGGGCCAGGCCGATCGCGGTGTCGGGCTTGTTCGGGGTGTTCGGTCCGATGCCCTCACCCTGGGGGTTGTCGGCCGTGAGCGCGAGGCGCGACGCGTGCCGCACGACGTCGTGGTTCGAGAGCACCCAGGTGCTGGGCGCTCCGACGCCGCCGAACTCGTCGAGCGACTCGCGGATGACATCCCCCAACGACTTCGCGTCCCACGGCGTCATCAGGTACGGGAAGTTGAAGGTCTGGTGCATCTCGTCCGGACGCACCCAGAGAGCCGTCTGCTTGAGCGTCGGCATCCAGGCCTCGCCGCACAGCGCACGGTCGCCGTCGTACTCGGCGAGCACCTTGTGCCAGTCGCGGTAGATCTCGTGGACGCCGTCCTGGCCCCAGTACGGCACGTTCGATTCGCCGCCGCCCATGGAGTCGGCGTCGGTCGGCGGGGTGTAGTCCGGAAGGCCCTCGGTCTTGATCATGCCGTGGGCGACGTCCACCCGGAAGCCGTCGACCCCGCGGTCGAGCCAGAAGCGCAGGATGGAGCGGAACTCCTCCTGCACCTCTTCGTTGTTCCAGTCGAAGTCGGGCTGCGTGGCGTCGAAGATGTGCAGGTACCACTGGCCGGGGGTGCCGTCGGCCTCGGTCACGCGCTGCCACATGCCGCCGCCGAACACCGACTCCCAGTTGTTCGGCGGGAGCTCGCCGTTCTCGCCCTTGCCGTCGCGGAAGATGTACCGCGCGCGCTCCGGGCTGCCCGGCGCCGCCTTGAGTGCTTCCTGGAACCACACGTGCTGGTCGGACGAGTGGTTCGGGACCAGGTCGACGATCACGCGGATGCCGCGGTCATGGGCCTGGGTGAGCATCTCGTCGAAGTCGGCGAGCGTGCCGAACAGGGGGTCGACGTCGCGGTAGTCCGCCACGTCGTAGCCGGCATCGCGCTGCGGGCTGGTCATGAAGGGGCTGAGCCAGATCGCGTCGACGCCGAGTTCCTGCAGCGAGTCGAGGCGGCTGGTGATGCCCGGGAGGTCGCCGATGCCGTCGCCGGAGGCGTCCGCGAAGGATCGGGGATAGATCTGGTAGATGACGGCGCTGCGCCACCACTCGGAACCGGGGGCTGCGATCTGCTCAAGCTGTGCCATGCGAACAGGCTACTGCAAACGCTTACAGTCGTGCCAGAGCGCGCATCGAATCGGTTCGATCCGACGGGGGCATCGCCGCAGGAGTAGCCTGACGGCATCCGATGAGTGGAGGCTGTCATGGTTCCCGAGATCAACTACTGGGCGGTGCTGCTGGCCACCGCGTCGAGCATGATCGTCGGCTCGATCTGGTACGCCCCGAAGGTGTTCGGCACGCGGTGGTCGAAGCTAGCGAACGTCGACATGGACCGTCCGGCGGCCACGGCGATGTGGCCCATCATCACCACGGTCATCGTAAGCTTCATCACGGCATGGGTGCTCGCCGGGGCATCCGCCATCGCCTGGCATTTCTACGGCGGCGCGTTCTTCTGGGGCACCATCGTCACGGCGGTCACGCTGTGGGCCGGCTTCACGGCCGCACGTTTCATCACCCACGATGCGTTCGAGGGCCGCTCGACGAGGCTGACCACGCTGAACATCGCGCACGAGCTGGTCACGGTCGTGGTGATGGCCGTGATCATCGGCGTCTGGCCGCCGGCACTCGGCTA
>NZ_JBLVOH010000068.1:15416-16785 GCF_053543675.1 Microbacterium umsixpiens | reverse complement strand
GCCGCTCTGCCGGGCGACCTTCGCGACCCCGAGTACTGCCGGACACTCGTCGCCGATGCGGTGGCCGCCCTGGGCGGGCTCGACATCCTCGTCAACAACGGCGGGAAGCAGGTCTACCAGGAGTCGCTGATCGACATCACGGACGAGCAGTTCGACGACACGTTCAAGACCAACGTGTACGCGATGTTCTGGATCACGAAGGCGGCGCTGCCGCACCTCCCCGCCGGTTCGACGATCATCAACACCACGTCGATCCAGGCGTACTCGCCCTCCGGCATCCTCGTCGACTACGCCTCGACCAAGGCGACCATCAACGCGTTCACGAAGGGGCTTGCCGAGCAGCTCGCCCCGAAGGGCATCCGTGTGAACGCGGTGGCGCCCGGCCCGATCTGGACGCCGCTGCAGCCGAGCGACGGTCAGCCGCAGGAGAAGCTGGACAGCTTCGGCGAGGACACCCCGCTCGGCCGGATGGGACAGCCCGCCGAACTCGCCCCGGCATACGTGTTCCTGGCGTCGGCCGAGTCGAGCTATGTCGCCGGCGAGACGCTGAACGTCAACGGCGGCATGCCGACGCCGTGACCGCGCGGGGTCGTCGACGGGCTCCCCGCCGACGCCCCCGTACGACCTAGGGCGTGTCTGACAAAGGTTGGGGGTGGGTGCTGGCAGGCTGATTGCGTGTCTCGTTTTCAGGTGCTCTCGGATGTTCAGTGGTCGTTGATCGAGGAGATGTTGCCGCGGCCGACGGGCAGGCCGGGTCGGAAGTTCTCCGATGCGCGCACGATGGTCGAGGGCATTGTCTATCGGTATCGGACCGGGATCGCGTGGCGGGATCTGCCTGCGGTGTTCGGGCCGTGGCAGACGGTGTGGACGTGGCATTACCGGATGGCGAGCGACGGGACGTGGGATCGGGTGCTCGACAAGCTCACCGCCGCCGCAGACGCGGCCGGGTTGGTGGACTGGTCGCTGTCGGTGGACTCCACGATTGCTCGCGCGCATCAGCATGCGACGAACACGACCCGCCTCACAGGGGGCTGGATCGAGTTACAAGAATCTGCGGGAAGAGCCGCCTGACCACGGCGTTGGCCGATCCCGAGGCGGCTTGTCGACGAAGATCCACCAGCTCGTCGACGGCAACGGGCGTCCGCTGGTCACGTTGATCACCCCGGGCGGGCGGGCGACTCGCCGATGTTCTTGCCCCTGATGGATCAGCTGCGTGTGGGCCGCGAGAGGGGCCGACCGCGCACCCGACCGGACGCGGTCCGAGCCGATAAGGCGTATTCGTCTCGCGCGATCCGCGGGCACCTCCGTTCCCGCGGCATCAAGGCCGTGATCCCCGAACCCGATGACCAGAAGGGTCATCGCCGCGGCC
>NZ_JBLVOH010000068.1:11002-15396 GCF_053543675.1 Microbacterium umsixpiens | reverse complement strand
CCCCCCCGCGCCCGGTCGGACTCGACGCCATCGACTACAAGAACCGCAACGTGATCGAACGGCAGTACTGCCACCTCAAGCAGTGGCGTGGCCTCGCCACCAGGTACGACAAGCACGCCATCGTCTACCGCGCCGCCGTCATCCTCAACGCCGTCCTCGCCTGGACCAAAACATTGTCAGACACGCCCTAGTCGCTGCACTGACGCTCTTCACGTTGCACGCAAGAGCATGTGGTCGCCCTCAGATTCACGCCCCGGAGTGCGGCAGCAGGAGGGCCGTAAGACTCACGACGAACTTGCCCGGCTCCTCGAACATGCACAGATGAGCGGAGTTCTCGAACCACACGACATCCTTCGACGGCGCAGTCACGCTCTCGATCCATCGCGCGACCGGAGCTGTGGGCGTCGTGTAGTCGTGACGGCCGAGGAACTGCACGATGGGCACGTCGAACGAGGTCATCTCGCGCCCGTCGAAACCGAGCAACTGCGGAACGACTTGGGGCATGGTTACCTGCTGCCCCGTGACGATCAGCTGCAGCTCGTCAGCCGTGTAATAGGGAGAGAGTTCCTGTGATTCGGTGAAGTACGCGAAGTCGGAGCGGTGCGCAGACAGCCCGCCGTAATACTGCGCCCACCTTCGGCAGGTCACGATTCGGTCGATGGTGAGGGGGTTCGGACCCGGGTAGTCGCCGAGCGCGCGCAGCTGCGCGATGGCCTCCTCGTTCTCGTCGGCCAAGGCGCTGAGCAGCGCGAACTGAAAGCTCTCGACCTCGTTCTCCGGGCCGCAGATCACCTGACTCGCGGCGGCATAGGCCCAGAGCAGGTCCGGGCGTCGGTGCGCCAGCGTCACCCCGATGATCGTCCCCCAGCTGTGGCCGAGCACGCCGACCTTCGCCACGCCGAGCTCTTTCTGCAGCCACTCGATCAGCTCGACGAGGTCGTCGACGTAGCGGTCGATCGTGAGGTCGAGATCGTCGGATGCCTTGCGCGCCGACTTCCCGCTCGCACGCTGGTCGTAGTTGACAACAGTGAAATAGTCTTCGACGGCTCGCTGCCAGACCCACGATGAGGGCAGCGACGGAAGCGCGGGGCCTCCGTGACACACGATGAGGACGGGACTGGCCGCATTCCGCCCGCGAATGGAGGCGAACTGCTCCACGCCGCCCAGCTCGACGAGCGCCGTGCGATCGATCGCTTCGGGATTGGGGATGCGGCACAGGTCTGCGATCACTGCACGGCCGGTCTCGTCAGTCATATCCTCACCTTCACATTCGGGACTTGACGACACGGGTCCACACCACGGCACCCACTCGAATCGAAGCCGGATGCGCGAGCGCAGAAGGGTCGCCAGGGGAGTCGCTCACGAGGATCAGCCTGTCAGGATCAGTCAGCCAGCTGATCGCTGACCTTTCCGGTTCCGCGTGTGCGCGGGCTCTGTCGCGGGTAGGGGTCGGATTTTGTTAGATCGAGCCGCAACGAGGAAGTAAAGTCCGCCGCTGACGACGAATCCGACGAGCCAGGCAAGGTCGATGCCACCGATGGCCTGAGCGAGCGGCCCGGTGTAGAACGGGAGCACCATGAACGGGATCTGCACTCCGACGCCGATGGCGAAGCTCGCGAGAGCGGCGATGTTCCATTTCCCGTAGATGCCGCCGCCCGGGGCGAAGAAATCCGCGACCGAGTAGTTGCCGTGACGAATGAGGTAGTAGTCGACAAGGTTGATCGCGGACCATGGGATCAGGGCATAGAGGAGCAGGGTGAGGAAGCTGAACCAAAATGTCACGAAGTCGCTTGAGGCTCCGAATGCGAGCGTAACGCCGACAGCGGCGAGGAACAGGGTCGTCGCCAAGCGGGCACGAACGCTGGGGACCCAACCAGGCTTGAATGTCTCAACGAGCGTCAGGGTGCACAGGGTGCTGGAGTAGAGATTGATGGAGTTGACCGTGCCCACGACGATACCCAGTGCGATGAGGACGAAGAGGCCGAGTGGGCCGCTGATCAGGCTGAACAGTCCGGCCATGGTGTTCGGGTCCTGCGTGATCACGCCGACTAGGGCACCGACGCCCATGAGGAGGACTGTGCTCGCGACACAGCCCGAGAAGGAAGCCCAGAATGCGCCGCGGCTTCCTGTGTCGGCAGGCATGTATCGGGAGTAGTCAGAGACGTACGGTGCGTAGGCCATCTGCCAGACGATGCTGATCGCGAGCATCGAGAGGAAGCCGACGATCTCGAAGGCTCCGACCTCGAAGTACGTTACGACATCGTTGGTCGAGAGGATGGCTATGAGCGCTACCAGGACGAGTCCGCCGACGATGTAGGAGCCCCATGCGGCGAGGCGGCGGACGAGGAAATAGCCGAAGGCGGCGACGATGAGGCTAATGGCCCCGACCGCCACGATCATGACCGTGGTGTCGATGTCGGGGGCGGCCGCTCGGAATGAGTCCGTGGCGACCAACAGGTTGGAAGCGAACACCCCGACGTACATGATTAGAGCGAGGACGACGATTACGGCCGCCCCGTAGGCTCCGAACTGTCCGCGCGCCTGCAGCATTTGTGGCACGCCTAGGCGAGGGCCTTGGGCTGCGTGGAGAGCCATCCCGACGCCGCCGATGGCGTTGCCGAGAACGATCGCGACGAGGGCCCACCACAACGAGAGCCCGAAGAGGGTCGTTGCCCCCGCGCCGGTCACAATGGTGATCGGGCTGAGGTTCATTCCAAACCAGATCGCCACGAGTTCTCGGGAGCGTCCTCGGCGCTCCTCTACAGGTATGGGTGCAATGGCCTGCTTTTCTAGCGCGAAGAGCCTTCTCTGACTCATGGCCGTTTCCTTTCTCAGGTGGTGCATCGTTCGCCGGTCAGGGCGAAGGGGTCATGAAGCGCTGGGCTGCTTCGTTTAGTGCTCGCCCCAGCCCAGCCGTTGTCCGGCGTATGCGATGTGGTTGACGGTCAGCTGGGTGAACGTCGCGATGGCTTCAACACCTTGGTCTTCCCCGAGTCCGGAGGACTTGTGGCCCTCGTAGGGGATATGGGGCGCCTCGTGGTGTGGTGAGTTGGTCCAGATGATGCCGACGTCCAGTGCGTCAGCGACTCTGGCCGCGCGGAGGAGGTCTGTGGTCCACACGGTCGCGGCGAGTCCGTAGTCGACGGAGTTGGCCAGCTGCAGTGCCTCTTCTTCGGTATCGAATGGCATCACCACGGTGACTGGTCCGAACACCTCCTCTTGAGCGATCTCAGAGTTAGGGTTCACATCCGTGAGCAGGGTCGGCGCAAAGAAGTAGCCGTCTGCCCGTTCTGGGTCAGTGAGCCGTCCGCCACCGGTGAGGATACGGGCGCCATCCCTTACCGCGCGTTCTACGAGTCCTTCGACCCGGTGAAGCTGAGCCTCGCTGACCAGCGGACCGATGTCGTTCTCCGCGTTGAAAGGGTCGCCGACCCGAAGCTCCTCGGTGCGGGCAGTGATGGCCGCGAGGAAGCTGTCGTAGATCGAGCGTTCAAGCAGCAACCGCGACCCGGAAGTGCAGATCTGGCCGCCGTTGGCGAAGCTGGTGAAGAGCGCACCATCAACCGCTTGAGCAAAGTCCGCATCCGCGAAGACGATGTCGGCGGACTTGCCTCCCAGCTCAAGGTGGACGCTCTTGATCTCCTGCGCGCTCGCACGGATGATTGACCGCCCCACCTCCGTGGAGCCCGTGAAAGTGATCTTCGACACATCGGGGTGGTCAACGAGGGCGCGTCCAGTGTCGCCGTCGCCGTTGAGTACGTTGAGAATTCCTGCGGGGATGCCGGCTTCAAGGGCCAGCTCTCCGTAGCGGACCGCACTCAAGGGGGTCTGTTCGGCCATCTTCAACACGACAGCGTTGCCAAGTGCAAGTGCTGCTGCTGTCTTCGCGACGGCGAAGTAGAACGGGAAATTCCAGGGGGCAATTGCCGCAACGACTCCATATGGGCGGCGACGCGAATAGCTAAGGTACCCCGTCTCATCAGAGTAGACAGAGCCCCGAGTGTGCTCCCCCAGCGATGCGGCGAAATGGAGGATCTCGGCTGCGGCGAGGATGTCTCCCTCGCGTTGGCTCACAGGGCCTCCTCCATCGAGCGCATCGAGCTCTGCCAGTTCCGGGCCGTTCTGCTCGATGAGGTCGGCGAATCGGCGGAGCGTTCGGGCTCGATCTGCGGGACGAATGCGAGCCCACTCGGCGTCGTCAAAGGCCCGTTTGGCGGATCGCACTGCACGATCGACGTCGTCGCCGTCGGCAAGAGACACGTGGGCGATCGTTGCGCCGGTCGTGGGGTTGATCGTGGTGAAGGTTCGTCCGTTCAGCGATGGCACGCTCTCACCGTCGATGATGTGGTGGACGGTCGTTCGTTCGAGGATGTCGCTCATCGCACCATCTCCGT
>NZ_JBLVOH010000068.1:6659-10982 GCF_053543675.1 Microbacterium umsixpiens | reverse complement strand
CTCGGTGAGGGCGCTCACCGAGACAGGAAGCCCCGTCGCGAGCGACTCCTCCAAAGCGATCACGGCGGCGAGGGCCTGTCGGGCCTCGCGAGCGGTCACCAATGCTTCAGAGCCGAGGCGGCAGCTGTCGATGAAGGCTGCGAGTTCGGCGGCATATGGGGTGGCGAGAAGACCGAGCAGTCCGGTGTCGGTCGCGGGGAACTCCACTGCTCCGCGAACGCTGAACAGGTCGTCGCCTGTCGAGGTTGGCTGCTCGACCGAAGCGCCGCCGAACATCACTACTCCTTGCTCGCGCTCGTGCATGTAGATGGCTCCTTCTGTGCCTATGACGCTCATCGCGCAGTCTCCAAGCGCGAGTCCGGCCTTGTCTGGGAGCCCCCAGGTGCATTCGTGGGTGGCGACAGATCCGTCGGCAAACTCGAGGGTTGCGACGATGGAAGCCGCGGTGTCTCCGAAGCCATCGAGTCGGGTGCCCGATGCGCGACCATAGACGGAGACGATGGGCTGATCGAGAATCCACTGCAGCGCGTCCAGCTCGTGAACAGACAGGTAGCGTGCGACTGTGGTCTGCTTCGCTTGCCTGGCGCCCTCCGGCGCGGGCCAGCTTCGCCGACTCGTGGCGTGGAGGGTGGCGCCGAGCTCACCGGACTCGACCTTCACCTTGAGCGCTCGATAGCGGGGATCCGCACGCAGAGTCTGACCGACGATGATTCGAGCTGTGCTCGCCTCCTCAGCTGCGATCATGGCGTCGGCGTCCTCGAGGGACGTCGCGAGCGGTTTCTCACAGAAGACGTCCACGCCTGCTTTCAGAGCTCGGACCGTCGCTTCTCGGTGCAGGCCGTCGGGGGTAGAAACTACAACTGCATCGGCTCCTGCTGAGATGATCTCATCGATGCTGCTGACAAAAGTGACCCCTGCGGGAACGCGTTCGCGGGCTCCAGGGTTTGCGTCCCCGCATGCGACGAGCTGCGCTCCGGGTAGCTGATTGAGAATCTCAGCGCGGATTGTGCCCATCCAGCCGAGGCCGAGCACGCCGATCTTCAAGGGTGCGGTAGTCATCTTCGGTTCCATTCAGCGTCAGGGACGCGGGTTAGCGAGCAGCAGCTCGTTGATGCGGTCAGTGATGTCAACGTCGAGTTCCCGTCGGATGAAGCGGCTCACGATGTGAACGCTGCGGTCGACCGGCATCCAGGGTCGGCCGACGAGTATTGCGATGGCTAGTCCGTCGACGAGCGCGAGGAGTTCCTCGATGAGTTCCGGCACCTGTTCGGGATCAGTCCGGAACTGGTTGTCGCTCACTCCTTGTTCGATGACGAGTTCGAAGGACCGCCGGTAGTGCGACGCGAATTCACTATCGGCGCCCGGGAGCTCCCCGCGGGCTCTCCGAGTGAAGTATTCGTTCCAAATCTGCAGTTCCGTACGGACGATCTCAGTGCTGGGGATCGAAAGAGAGATCAGGCCTGCCAGCCGACCGGCAGCGTCGGGGAGGTCGTTCAGGATTGCCTCTCGTCTCTCCGCAGCGCGACGGGTTGCCCACTCGAGCGCGGCAAGGAGGACCTTCGCGCGCGTGTCGAAGTGGTACAGAACTGCGGCAGGTGACAGACCAGCTCTCTCAGCGATATCCCTCACCCTCGCTCCGTCATATCCGTACTCAGCGATGCAGGCCGTGGCCGCCTCGAGCAACCGCTCCCTGACGATCTCATTCGCTTCGGCAGGATGACTGTGCTTGGCGGGGTTGACATCAGCGAGGATCCGTTGACGCATGCGCCGTGCTGTCGCATAAGGCACGCCCAGCGTCCGTTCAAGCTCGCGAGCCCTGGGTGGCGCCTGAGGCGGCGCGGTACGAATAGCTTGAACCGCTGCAAACCAGATCGTGAGCGGTGTCGAAGATCCCTGCAGAATCGTTTGCGCCGTGGGATGCACGTGGGTTCCACAGGAACCGCACGTGTACGAAGCGCGGGTGTGCGAACGATGAAATCTGCGGGTCTTCTCGCACGTAGAGCACCAGGCGTGCTCACCATCCTTGCTTGCGCGACGCTTCCACAGCCAATGAAGATGCTCTGCGTCGTCGCGGAGAGACGAAAGCTCATCGAGATCTGTGAGCTCAAGCGAACCGATGCGCAACGGCCTGAGCGTGGTCTTCGTCATCGCCACTCCTGTCACAAATGAATAGTAGTGCCCTACATTGATGCGTCTTCACCGATGTCTCACCGTCGAATTACTGCGTGGTCACGCGTGACGGTGGAGCGTGCCTGAATGCTTGGTTAGCGTGAACTTAGACAACAGGTCACGCGGTGTCAATAGACAATCGGCAGAGGCGGAGAGAACATGCGCGACGTCGCATGCGCGGTTGGTAGACGGACGTGAGAGGGCCCTCGAGTATCGGCGGCGCGACCGGAGGGGACAGTGCGCCGGCTTCAGCGAAGCTTGAGCTGGCTCTGACAAGAATCGACGACGGCGTCCGGCGCGATGCTCCCGCCTTACGAACGCTCTCGCGTTCCATCCATGCAGATCCCGAGCTGGCCTTTGATGAGGTGCGAAGCTCCGCTGCCGTTGCCGCGGTGCTACGAGAATCCGGTTTCACCGTCCACTACGCGGTGGGTGGGTTGAAGACCGCCTTCGACGCAATCATCGGCGAAGGCCCACTCCACCTCGCGATCTTTGCTGAGTACGACGCGCTCCCCGAGATCGGGCACGCCTGCGGCCACAACATCATCGCCGCCGCTGCCGCCGGAGCCGGCCTCGCGCTCGCACCGCTCGTCGATGACCTTGGCATCACGCTCCATGTGATCGGCACCCCCGCCGAGGAGAGCGGAGGCGGCAAGGACGTTCTTCTTCGAGCCGGGGTCTTTGCGGACCTCCACGCGGCGGTGATGATTCACCCCGGGCCATCGAACGTGCTTGCCCCGACATCACTAGCCATCGCCGAGCTGACGGCGCACTTCCGTGGCCGCGCGTCACATTCCGCTGCCGCTCCAGAACTCGGTATCAACGCTGCCGACGCTGCGACCGTGAGCCAAGTTGCAATCGGGCTCCTCAGACAGCACCTACGAAGAGATCAGCTGGTCCACGGGATCATCACGGATGGCGGGAGCGTCCCCAACATCGTCCCCGACACTGCGGCGCTGCACTACCTTCTGCGTGCCGCCGACGAAGCTTCTCTCGACACTCTCATTGAGAAGATCGCGGCGTGTTTCCATGCCGGCGCGATGGCGACAGGTAGCGAAGTCGTTATCGATGAGGTACCACCGCGCTACCTGCAGTTGCGTTCAGACGGGGTACTTCTCGCGGCTGGTGCTGCAGCGTTCACGAGGGTGGGACGCGTTGACACCCCGAGCTCCGAGCCGATGGGCAGTACCGACATGGGAAACGTGATGGCAATTATTCCCGGTCTTCACCCGATGATTGCGGTGGGAAACGGGACATCTTCCCTACACCAGCGGGAGTTTGTCGAAGCTGCCGGTGGCCCAGCAGGGGACGAAACAGTCCTCGACGGTGCACGCATCCTCGCTGACCTGCTGACGAGAGTCTCACTCGATGAGGGCTTCCGCACTTACCTTCTCCACGCAGGTGCCGACCGCCGACTTCGACCCGACACTCACCCGAGTACAGGCGCAGAGTCGCGTGTCTGAGTGCGCATGTGTCCACGCGATGAGCCAAGCGGATGCGGACGACATCGGTGCGCGCCTTCGCGCCCTGGTCCAGGAAGGCGATTGGAAGGCTGTGTGCGAGCTAATCGAAGTCGATTGGCCCGCGCTGGTCGGTTTCGAGATCCGCGCGCTGGATGAAGCGCTCCGCATGCTCCCCCGAGACGAGTGGTTCTCCCGCCCCACGGTGGCCGGAGTAAGAGAGATGCGTCTTAGGGTTCATGGCGACACGACAGACCTTGATCGAGTGGCGAAGCGGGCCAACCTCCCCTCGCAGAAGGATCAACTTCGCGAGCTAGGCCGAAGCACCAATGCCCGTCGAGCTATGAGTACCGCGTCGGCTTTCATGATCGCGTACCGTCTGCATGGCCAACATCGAAAGGCACTCCATTTCGCCCACATCACCGAGGAGCTCACACGGCGCGCTCGCGTAAGCAACCCTCGCGAGATCGCGATACGTGTCCCCACTGTGCTACTCCAGGTCGGAATCACGCAGCTACTCGCAGGTCGCTTCGCACGGGCGGGCTCCCTTCTTCGCGAGGCATACGAGTTGCGCCGAGAAACGTGGGATAGCCGGGTCGGCCGTGACTCCGCGGCAAAACTCGCTCTGCTCCATGCAGTCATGGGTGACACGGTCGAGTCCGAGCGCTGGCTCGCTCGTCAAGACGACACTGAT
>NZ_JBLVOH010000068.1:1039-6639 GCF_053543675.1 Microbacterium umsixpiens | reverse complement strand
CCGGTTGGATGGCTCCCCTCGTCGACCTGTCAGCCAACATCGCGTCGGCTCTAATCGCCGTGGATCGCCTCGACCGAGACGCGGCGGCTGCCGCTCTCAACACGGTCGAGTCGCAGGTCAGCCGGGAGCGGTCTTGGGCCCCTTTCGTCACCTACGCGCATGCACGCTACGAGTTGTACTGGGGCGATCATCGGTCAGCCCTCGAGCGCATCGAGCGCACGCGCGCCTTCACGGGCGAGCAACACCGGAACGCGGGCATCGAGCCGCGTCTGGACGCCGTCAAAGCCAACTTGCTTCTAGCCCTCGAACGGCCCCATGAAGCCCAAATAGTACTTACACAAAGGGAAGGCAGCCCGCACGTCCTCGCCGTTGCTGCACGCCTCGCTCTAATGTCGGGAAGCAGGGGATCTTCGCGAGAGATCGCAGTGACAGGACTGGCGTTTTCGGAACTCGACCCTCGTTCCCAGATCGATCTCCTCGTCGTTGCCGCCATCGCCGAGGAGTCTGCCTCCACGGCGCGACGACACCTGCAACAGGCCATTGCGACAAGCATCCGCACGCGAACTTTGACCCCATTCGCTCTGATTGACCGATCCGCTTTGCTAAGAGTCAGTGAAGCTGTACTGACAACTACCAATCAGGACTGGGTCCGGACTGTTCTATCCTCAGCACCGGAACCGTTGCCGGCTGCCGCCGAGATTGTCGACCTCACGAACACGGAACAGCGGGTGCTGCAGCTACTTGCGGACGGGGCATCTAACCCGCAGATCGCTCAGGCGCTCTTCATATCCGAGAACACGGTGAAGTTTCATCTGAAGAATCTATATCGCAAACTTGGAGCACCCTCGCGTGCGGACGCCGTGATCAAGGGGCGTGAGTTGCGACTGGTCCGCCCGGTCACGTAGTCCGTCAACATCCCTCCGCAGGTAACGGCGCGATCACGACTCGTTCACGGCTGGGTAGGGCCGGGGGTAGTTTTCTTCCCTATGCAAGGCATGTGAGCATTCCTGGCAATTTACTGAGTCCAGATCTCTCAGGATGGAGGGGTCTCCGTCCTGGTATGGATCCGGTTCTGACCGGGTGCCAGGATCCCAGCACCTATGTCACAGACTCGGGGGAGATTTATGAGCCGCTCAACTTCGCCGACGCACTCGCGTCGAGAATTCCGGAATACCAGTCTTGAGGATCGGGAGAATCCTGGCGCGTCGCAGAATTCTCGGCGGTTCTTCGCCGCCCTCTTGGCCGTTGCCGTCGGCGTGATCGGAGTCTTGGCCCCGATCACGACTACGCCAGCGGTGGCTGAGTCAAATGTAGAGAACACTGCTCTGATCGGTGAGAACACCTTCTACGCTTACGCCGGAGCCGGCGAGGAGGTTACTGCTGAGTTCTCGCTCGTGCGCCCATCTAACACCTACGGCCAAACCTTCACGCTTCTCGATCCCTCAGGAGCCGAGCGGTGGACATGCTCCATACTGCCCGGCGCACCCGACGGAGAGACATGCACAACTCCGGCGGATCTGACTGGACCCGCCGGAGCGTGGACTCTCGAAACGACTGGGCTCGGACCGGTAACCGTGAACTGGCCGGAAGGCACCGGCTTCTATGCCGACTGGGACATCAACGTCACCACGGCAGACGGCGTCGCTATCCCCGGTCGTGTGTGGACCAAGCAGTATCGTGCCTACAGCGTTTCCCCGACGCCCCCCGACGCCCCTCTCTCCGACCCCGAGTTCTGGGTCGTGTCTGAGAACGGCGCCCAGTACAAGATCGACATCAGCCAGTTCAACGGCGGCGGCTGGAGCTTCAGCAGCGATGCTTTCGGCAACGTCGTCCCGGCCGGTAGCTGCACGCCCGCATACCGCTCACTCGCAAACACGCTCAACAGCCCGGAACATCCGGCGCCCGGACCACAGTGCGGGCCGAGCTACAACCTGTTCTTCGACGCGCCCGCCGCGGATCTTCCCGCGACCGCAGATTCTCCCCATGGAAGCGTGTTCGTCAGCCCCGCGTACGTCGCGCCGACATTGACTAACGCGGACTACGAGCGGCCAAACAACCAGTCGCACGTCGGCTCTCTGAACTACGACGTCGAGAACTTCACGGGCAGCTATGTCGTGCGAATTGACACCGACGGCAACGGCAACTTCACGGACCCGGTTGATATCGAGATCCCTCAGTCAGGGACAGAAGGTGCCAAGACCTTTGCATGGAACGGGCTCGACGCCAATGGCGCAGTCGTTGACATGTGCACGTCGGTGAACTTTCAGGTCGCCATCGAACGTACTGATGAGGTGCACTTCGTTCTCGGCGACGCTGAGGTGGTCGGTGGCATTGCCATCACTCAGCTTGAAGGATCCAGCATCGGAAACGACGTCATCTACTGGGACGACACTGAGGTGCCTGAGTCGGGCGGCGGTAACAAGGGATCAACAACCGATCCGATCGTAAATTTGGACGGGATCAGTAGTGCTGGCGGCGTCCATGGTTGGGCGAACGTAGGCAACCAGTGGGGCAATATGGCCTCCATCGACAACTGGACCTACAGCCCGGTCGACATCACCGCAACGGCATCTTCTCCGTCGAACTGCTTGTCCATCACCAAGACTTCGGACGCGACAGCTGACACCCGTGTCGGTGACGATGTCACATACACGATCACCGCCACTAACGACGGCGATTCGCCGTTCACGGAAGCCAACCCCGCTTTCATCTCTGATGACCTGACGGGAGTTCTGGACGACGCCGAGTACAACAACGACGCCGAGGCAGACGTCGACGGCACCATCGCCTACGCAGCGCCGAAACTCTCCTGGGCGGGCGCGCTCCCCGTGGGCGACACTGTCACCCTGACGTACACGACGACTCTCACCGCGACCGGCGATGGTGTTGTTCGCAACGTGGCATACGGCGACACTCCTGACGTTCCGACACCGGTGTGTGACCCGCCTGACGGAGACGGCACGGACCCGAGTACGGGCATTGCCTGTGCGGAGAATGAGTTCGAGTTGCCGCGCCTGACCATCACGAAGGCCGCTAGCGAGACTGAGCTCCCCGCCGTCGGCACCGAGGTCACCTATACGGTCACCGCCACCAACGCAGGCCCGGGAGATTTCACGGCCGACGCTCCCGCAAGCATCATCGATGACCTGACCGAGGTCCTCGATGACGGAACGTTCAACGACGACGCGACCTCCACGGTCGATGGGACATTGGACTACGACGCCCCTGAGCTCACCTGGAACGGTGCGCTTGCGGCCGGTGAGTCCGTCACCATCGAGTACACCGTGACCTACACGGGCGAGGGCGACCAGTTGCTGACCAACACCGCTTGTGTCCCTGCGGGCGATGTTCTGCCGGGTGCAGACCCGTGCGCGGTAGTCAACGTCCCGGGCGCCGTGCTGACCGAGTGGAAGTCGGTTGTCGCATCTGACTCGCCGCTGGGTGAGGGTGACACGCTCACCTACACGCTCCACTTCGACAGCACCGGCACCAGCGCGGCAGACGTCGACGCGATCGACAGCCTTGTGCACGTGCTCGATGACGCCGACGTGACCGTCGAGCCCGTCGGCACGGGCGGCGTCACCGCTGTTCGCACCGGCGACACGATTGCGATCACGGGTTCGGTCGAGCCGGGTACATCTGCGACGGTGACCTACACGGTGACCCTGCGCTCGGATGCGGACCGCGGTGACAATATCGCGGCCAACTTCCTGCTCGCCCCTGATGAGGAGCCGCCGACCGACCCGGTTTGCGTCCCGGAGGACACCGAGTTCCCCGATTGCACGGTCAACCTGATCCCGGAGATGGTCGACTCTAAGTCGGTCGATCCTGAATCTGGCACGACGGTTCAGGCGGGTGACGAGCTCACCTACACGCTGACGTTCGAGAACATCGGCGAGGGCGTCGGCACGGTCAACCGTGTTGACGATCTGACGCACATCCTCGACGACGCAACGGTCACCACGGCTCCGGCCGCCTCCGACGCAGCGCTGACGGTGTCGGACATCGCCGACGGCCGCTTCGCGATCACCGGTGAACTGGCCGCCGGTCAGACGGTCACCGTCACGTACACCGTCACGGTGAACGCGACTGAGGACCTGGGCGACACGGAGCTGGGCAACTTCCTCCTTGACCCGACGGACCCGACCCCGGAAACCCCGGGCGAGTGCGAGCCGGGCAGCGAAGACTGCACGTACAACCCCGTCCCGCGTATGGAGGACTCCAAGTCCGTCACGCCGGAATCGGGAACCACCGTGCAGCCGGGTCAGGAACTGACCTACACGCTCACGTTCTCCAATCTCGGCACGGTGCCGACGTCTGTGGACCGGGTCGATGACCTGACGCACATCCTCGACGACGCAACGGTCACCACGGCTCCGGCCGCCTCCGACGCAGCGCTCTCGGTGTCGGACATCGCCGACGGCCGCTTCGCGATCACCGGTGAACTCGCCGTCGGTCAGACGGTCACCGTCACGTACACCGTCACAGTGAACGCGACTGAGGACCTGGGCGACACGGAGCTGGGCAACTTCCTCCTTGACCCGACGGACCCGACCCCGGAAACCCCGGGCGACTGCGAGCCGGGCAGCGAAGACTGCACCTACAACCCCGCACCGAAGCTGGTGGACACGAAGTCGGTTGACCCGGCTTCGGGCACGCCGGTCGTGGGCGGTCAGGAGCTGACCTACACGCTGACGTTCCGCAACGAGGGAGCAGCTGCCGGAGACGTGAGCAAGGTCGATGACCTCACGCACGTCCTCGACGATGCCGACCTCACCGCGGAGCCCGCAGCGTCTGACGCGGCACTGGCAGTAACTCGTGATGGTGCCCGTATCACCATCGCGGGAACGCTGGCTGCAGGTCAGGAGGTGACGGTGACCTACACCGTGACGCCTCGTGAGAGTGGAGAGCGCGGGGATAACGTCCTCGCGAACTTCCTTCTCGCGCCTGAGCAGACGCCGCCGACGGATCCGGGCGACTGCACGCCGGGCGACGGCGAGTTCCCTGACTGCACGACGAACCCCATCGGTGACATTGCGCCGGCGAAGAGCGTGAACCCCACCACGGGGACCACGGTCGAGTCCGGTCAGGAACTGACGTACACGCTCTCGTTCCAGAACACGGGTGCGGGCGCGGCAACGGTCGACTACACCGACTTCATGTCGGGCGTGCTCGATGATGCTGAACTCGTCGGCGCACCTGAGGCGAGCGCCGGTCTCACGACCTCGGGCCCGACCAACGGTGAGCTCCGTGTCACGGGCACACTCGAGCCTGGTCAGACCGGCACGGTGACGTACACGGTGCGTGTGCTGGCGTACGACCAGCAGGGCAATCACCAGCTGGCGAACTTCCTGACCCCCGCGGGCCAGGAACCGCCGACGGAGTGCGTCGCCTCCAACCCACTGTGCACCGTGAACCCCATCGACCCGCCCGCGCCGGGTGACGGTCTGGCGATCACCGGCGGTCAGATCGCAGCTGGGGTACTCATCTCCGGACTGGCATTGCTCATCGGTGGCGGTGTACTCCTGATGGTTCGTCGCCGTCGTGAGGACAGCCTCGACATCGAGTCGGTCAGCTGATCTAACCCTTGAAGGGTGCTG
>NZ_JBLVOH010000068.1:0-1019 GCF_053543675.1 Microbacterium umsixpiens | reverse complement strand
CGTCGTGAAGGCGAAGTCACAGCACCCTTCACCCTTCACCGCGTAAACAGGTCGGCTCCGTCCTGCCTACCCGATAGCTCCCACAGCCTTTCTCTTTCCCAGAAGGATTGTGGGCCAGCTGGAGGCCTGCGTCTCCCCCTCCCCTTCCCGAGCGCAGGCCTCCAGCCTCTTTCCAGGTACCGTGCTCGGCCCACCGCTTGTATCGAACTCCACTTCCGAACCGCTCCGGGCAGGGTGGGGGCCAGTTCATCTAGGACCGGACGTAGGCCGGCACACAGAACATGACCATCGTGAGATCGAATCATGACGCGGCCCCCGCAAACACCTGATGTCGCGTGTAACGGTGATCGTCATATCGATCTGAGGGCCGCCCGCGAGAGCTGCGCCCGCTTGAGCTGACGGACCTGGTCACGTTCCGCGGCGAGACCTGACGTCACCCGCTTGTGGGAAAGGTAAAGCACGTCTCTGCGGGAGTATTCGCGCCGATTAGAGTCGGTCGTCGAGAAGCCGCTCACCAATCGGACGACGGACGATACGTGAGACAACGTCGCTCTCAATTACTCGCCGAGCTCGCGTGTCCTTGCGGACGATCTCTCTCACTGCCGCTTCGAGCGCGGGTGCGAGATCAGATTCGTGCAGTAGCCCCCCGCGGAGGCGAGCGAGCTGGGGACGGAGCCGCTGATCCGGGCCGGGGAGTATCGCATCAATCCGAACGCGGACTTCGGGGGCGAGGGGCGTGTTCGTTTCAGGTGAAGTCGTGGGTGTCGGTGACACAGCACGGGGTGCCGCCGGCTTGATCTGCGAGATGCCTCGTACCCGATTCGGGGCGCCTAGGGCGTGTCTGACAATGTTTTGGTCCAGGCGAGGACGGCGTTGAGGATGACGGCGGCGCGGTAGACGATGGCGTGCTTGTCGTACCTGGTGGCGAGGCCACGCCACTGCTTGAGGTGGCAGTACTGCCGTTCGATCACGTTGCGGTTCTTGTAGTCGATGGCGTCGAGTCCGACCGGGCGCGGGGG
>NZ_JBLVOH010000067.1:16044-16937 GCF_053543675.1 Microbacterium umsixpiens | reverse complement strand
CGATGTGCGCGAGCACGCGCCGGCCGAGGAACACCGTCAGCGCTGCGATGAGGACAGACGCCGCCGCGAACAGGTACGGCACTGTCGCGTTGAACGCGTGCCACAGGAGCGCCGCGATCGGAGGAGCCATCGCACCACCGAGGAAACGCACCGCGGAGTAGGCGGAGGAAGCGACGGAGCGGGGGAGGTCCGTGGCCTCCATGACCGCTTCGGTCAGCACGGTGTTCATCACACCGAGCAGCAGACCGCCGATGACGATGCAGGTGACGAGGGCGGCCGCGTTCCCGACCACGAGCCCGGCGGCGACGAGGTCGAGTGCGAGCAGAGGGAGCACCACGAGGATGATCCGCGTGCGCGGCATGCGGCGCATCAGCACCGGCGCCACCCAGACGCTCGTGACCGCGAGAGCGACCCCCCAGCCGAAGAATGTGAACCCGATTCCCATTGCGCCGAAGCCCAGGGGGAACGGCGAGAACGCCAGCAGCACGAAGAAGCCGATGTTGTAGAACAGTGCGGCGACCGCGAGGATCGCGAGGGCGGGGCGTCGGAGCGCCGAGAACGGGGCGGAGAAGGGCACCGGTACCCGCTTCTCTCCCGGTCCGCGCAAGAGCACGAGCACGGCGACGAAGGCGATCGCCATCAGCACGACGACGCCGAAGAACGGGCCGCGCCAGCTCTGCTCGCCGAGGAGGCCGCCGAGCAGGGGGCCGACCGCGATGCCGAGGCCGAGTGCCGCCTCATACAGGATGATCGCGGCGCTGCTCCCGCCGGATGCCGACCCGACGATCGTCGCGAGGGCGGTCGAGATGAACAGTGCGTTGCCGAGTCCCCAGCCGGCACGGAAGCCGATGACGGCATCGACGCTGCCGCTCAGAGCACACAGGAGGGCGAAG